>JBIKMQ010000083.1:0-7579 GCA_044359215.1 Candidatus Chromulinivoraceae bacterium | reverse complement strand
CGACCTGACGGGTGCCGCGGGCATTGGTCCGCTCGCCGGGCAGGCCGATCCACACCGTGCGGGCCGCGACCCCGGCGGGCAGGTCGACCGCCCAGGCCCCGGTGGCGTCCGCCGGGGGCACGTCCTGCTCGAACACCACCTGGTCGTCCATGCGCAACAGACGCAGCACCAGGCCACGTCCAAGGGCGTCGTCCGGGGCGGCAGGCAGGACGCCCTCGACGCGTTGCAACCGGTGGATGCGCGACAGGCGTCCCCACCAGTGGCTGCCCGGCTGGTCGGCGGTCCGGCTGCTGGTCGACTCCCGGTTGTCGGCGCCGAGGGTGGCCGCGGTGTCCGCGGAGGCGTCGCTCGACTGGCCCACCGAGGCGAAGGCCAGTCGCGTGGGCTGGATCACCGGACCGACCGGGTTCGAGAAACTCCGGGGGTCGAGGCGATTGGCCCCGGCCGACCGGTCGGTGATGCCGGGGTCGGCCGACCAGGCGAGGTTCACGGAACCCGCCGGGGCCGTGGTGAACTCGAAGGCGTAGCGGTCGGGGGCCAGTTCGGTGACCGAGGTGGCCGGTTGGCCGTTGAGCCGGAGGGCCGGGGCGGTGACGCCGCGGACCGGTTCGGTGAACTGGACCTCGATGCGGGCCGAGGCCCCGACGGCCGCTCCCGTCGGCGGGGTGGTCGAGGCGACCTTGGGCGCGACGGTATCCCGGAGGCGCTCCCTCCAGACCGCATCCAGCAGGAGGCTCCAGACCAGGTCCGAACTGGCGGTGCCGGACTGGTGCACCTCGACGGCGAGGGTGTTGGTCCCGGGTTTCAGACCGGTGGTTGCCCAAGGGAACGGCCCTTCCCAGGCGGCGTTGCCCACGCCCCGGTTGGCCTGGGTGGTCGGCAGCACCGCGCCCTCGTCGAGGCCGAGTCGCTGCACCTCCGAGCCGTTGAGGAAGACCAGCGCGCCGTCGTCCACGAGCACGCTGGCCTGCAGTTCGATCGAGTGGGCGTTGGTGATGGGATTGAGGAACGTGGTGAGGAAATAGGCCGTCTGCGGCAGCTTGCCGGCCGTCGCCGGCAGCGGGGTCGTCTTCGGTCCCGGCAGATCGGATTCCTCCACGTACAGGACCCCGCCACCGGTCGACCATCCCGTGCGATCATCGACCAGCCCCGGCCATCGGGGCAGCGGGAGCACCCCGTCCACGCGGTATCGCCAAGGGTGGATGACCTCCATCAGGCGGTTGGTCCGATACTCCCCCGGGATGCCCGGGTCGATGGCCAGGCGCGCCGGAGGGGTGGTGATCCGCGAGTCCCCATCGACGACCTCGACAGCGATCGACGCCTCATGGTCCGCCGCGGAGGTGATGAAGGTGAAGTCCGGGCCGGAGGCCCCGTCGACAGCCGTGCCATTTCGCAGCCATCGGTACCCGAGGGCGGGGCCGCCCCGGGCCTCGACGCGGAAGCTCACCGGGTCGCCGATGAAGATGGTCTGGGAGGCCGGGGGGCGGAGGATCTCCAGCGCGGACACCCGTCCGCCGATCCCCAAGGCCAGCCCGATGCCGACGATGAACACCTGCCAGGTTCGGAGGAGGCAGGCTGCGGGGAGCGGCAGGGCAATCGTTGGGTGCATGGAGGAGAATCAGGGTGGCGTATGCCGAGAAACTCGTTCTCCCGACGGCTCGATCAACTCGAAAACACCCGAAACCGCGCAGGTCGGCGTCACCGCATGCCGCGATCTTGCAGCGCTCCGGGTTTGGAGCCCGCCCTGCGGTGCCGTGCGGGCGTCCCGGTGACGGTCAATCGAGCCCGTAGACCGGCGTGGATCGGTCATCGTCGTCCTGGGCGACGTCCCTTGGGGTCTCCGGGCCCTGGGCGCCGGCCCGTGGGGGCAGGGATTGGGGTGTCGCCGTGGGGCGCTTGGCGGGCGGTTTCTCCAGCAGCTCACGCTGCCAGGGCATCAAGTCGGCCCAGGCCTCGGGATCGTGTCGGCCGAGCGCGAAGAGGGTGGCCTTGGAGGCGATGAGCGTGGGGTCGATCCCCAACTCGTGGGCGTTGAGATCGCGGACCCGGGCCAACCGGTCGGAGACGTCGAGCTCGGCGCGGGTCATCCGCCGCGAATGCACCCGGATTGGACGCGGGAGGCGGTCTTCGGGCACCTCGAGGCCGCGCTGCACCGCCTCCAGCAGGCCGGCGCGCCGCTTCGACGTGAGGAAGTGGGGCAGGTTCAGGCCCCGCGTCGTGCGGGTCTCGGACGCGGCCGTCGCCAGCTCGGCCAGCTGCTCATGCTTGAGGATGAAGAACGGAGGGCGGCCGGTCCGGAGGGCGTCCTTCTCGCGCCAGTGCCAAAGCTCCCGGAGCACGGCCAAGCCCAGCGGATCAAGCTTGTCATGGCCCTTGGTGCGCCAAATGGAGTCTTCGTCGACCTGTTCGGGCTGGCAGCAGTCCCGGATGAGCCGCTCGCAGGACTGGCGGTGCCACTCGACCCGGCCCAGTTCCTCGAGGCGGCGCTGGAGGGATTGCCGCAACGGGTGCAGGTGGCGCACGTCGTTCAGCGCGTAGTCGACCATCGCCGGGGTCAGGGGCCGTCGGCCCCAGTTGGCCTTCTGGGAGCCCTTCTCGAGGGTGATCCCAAGATGCGCGTTGAGGACATCGTTGAGGCCGAAGCGCGGTTCCCCGACGAGCCGGGCGGCGAGCATCGTGTCGAAGATGCCGGCCGGCTGGAAGTGGTGCCCACGGAAGAGAAGCCGCAGGTCGTAGTCGGCCGCGTGGAAGATGATGCAGTGGTGGTCCATGGCCTCCCACAGCGGCTCGAGGTGCAGGTCGGCCAAGGGATCGACCAGGAACTCCGCCCCGGGGATGCCCACCTGAAGGAGGCACAGCTTCTCCGGGTACGCATGCAACGAGTCGGCCTCGGTGTCGAGGGCGACCCAATCGGCCTCGCGCACGCGTGCCGCGAGCTCCCGCAGTTCGGCGGTGGTGCTGATCACAGACGCGCAATTTGTCCGATGCCAAATCCGAGGTGAAGCCGGAATTGCGGATCGGGTCTCAGATTTCGCGGTCCTTCGCTGCGGTGCCGCGAGACTGGAAGCGCCGGAAGGCCCGCAGGTCGGAGGGATTGTCCCGCCAGTAGCCCACCAGCGCCGTGAGGGCCGCCAGGGTCTGGGGCGTGAGGTGATGCTCGATGTCTTCGACCTCGCGCTCGACCGTCTCGGGCCCGAGGCCCAGCAGGGTCAGAAGCTCGGTCAGGGTGCGGTGGCGGTCCTTGACGTGCGCCGCAACGGCCGCCCCCTCGGTGGTGAGGGTGAATCCCCGGTAGCGCTGGTAGTTGACATACCCCCGCTTGGCCAGGCGCCGCACCATGTTTGACACCGTCGACGAGCTCAGGCCCAGCGCCTCGGCCAGGTCGCTCACGCGCGCATACCCGTTGCGGTCGACGAGTTCCTGGATGCGCTCCAGGTGGTCCTCGGTCGATTCCGACCGCGGGGCGCTCCTCCGGGTGGCATCCTTGCGGGGTGTCATGGGCGCGGCTCCGGTGACGATGTCCCCTCAGTGGCTCCACTGCCGGGCGGCGGCCGTCCGGAGGCGCGGATCGCCGGAGCCGGTCAGCTGGCCCAGCCACGGGCCACCCGGTCGCCCGAATGCCTGGTGCAGCCACGCGACCTCGAGGGCCGCCCGGGGATCCTTCTGCGCCTTGCCCCAGGTGCCGGCGGCGGCGAGAACCTCACCCGCATCCCGCTGCCGCAGGACCAGGCGCGACTGTTCCTGCTCCCATCCGTTCGCCGAGAGGGTCCGGTCCAGCAGTTGTGTCGTCGAGAGGCGGGTGAGGTCGGTGGCCTTCCGGCCCGCCGCCCGACCTGCCGCGTTGGCGGTGACCCGCCAGATGCGGCCGTGCTCCTTGTCGCGTCGCGGGTCGCGGAAATCCACCTCGCCATGCTGGATGATCGGGTTGCTCCAGTCGGCGATGTACAGGGCGCCATCGGGCCCGAGGCGCAGATCGATCGGGCGGAAGGTCACATTGGTCGACCGCAGGAGGTCGGGCTGCTCCCGGGTCTGGAACGACGACCCGGAATCGGTCACCGAGAAGCGCACGACGCGGTGGGCCCGGAAGTCGCAGGTGATGACGTTCTCCTGCCAGTCCTTGGGGAAGGCCGGGCTGTGCACCACCTCGAGGCTGGCGAACTTGGGGTAGTTGCCCGGGCTGATGCTGTCGGCCTCGCGGCGCATGTCCGAGTAGGTGAAGTAGGTCGCCCCGTCCATGGCGTGGTAGATGCCCTTGCCGCCGGCTCCGTCGGTGAAGAACGAATTGCCGTACTGGTCCCAATGGTGGCCCCAGGGGTTGCAGCCCCCGCGGGTGAAGACCGACAGCGTCCAGGAGTCGGGGTTGAAGCGCCAGATGCCGCCCGAGTTGAGGCGGCGCACCCCGTGGGCCGTCTCGATGTGGGTGTGGGTGTAGATCGACTGGTTCATGTACAGGTGACCGTCGTACCCCCAGCGCAGGGTGTGCAGGTTGTGGTGCGTATCCTCGGTGCCGAAGCTCGACAGCGTGACCGTCCGGCGGTCGGCCTTGCCGTCGCCGTCGGTGTCCTCGAGGTGCAGCAACTGGTGGCTGGCGGCCACGTAGCAGCCTCCCTTGCCGTCGGGGACCACGCCGGTGGGGATGAGCAGCCCGTCGGCGAAGACGGTGTGCCGGTCGGCCTTGCCGTCGCCGTCGGTGTCCTCGAGCACCACCACCGAGTCGACCGCCGGTTGGCCGGGCTTGATCTGGGGATACACCTCCGACGAGGCCACCCACAGGCGGCCCTGCGGGTCCCAGTTCATGTGGATGGGCTTGTGCAGCAGGGGATTCTCGGCCCAGAGGCCGACCTCGATGTCCTCGGCATGGTTGAAGGTGGGCAGGGGTTGCTTCGAGACCTTCGCCCGGGAATCGGCGGCCGAGGCCGACTGGGCGGCCTGCTTGGCAAGCAGGTCGCGCACCTCGGCGGCCACCTTCGGGTCGGCCTGCTCCGACGGGCGGAGACCGGCGATGCGGGCGTCCCATTCGGCCACCATCGGGTCGAACTGCGGGATCTCCACGCTGTTGCGGCCCTGCTCATGCTTGCGGAAGCCGAAGAGGTAGGTCCAGTTGGCCGGGCGCCAGCGGTGGAAGAAGAGCTCGTTCTTGTGCTGGATGGCCGAGCGGAGCAAGCCCGTGTCGGCTCCCTTGGCCGGGGCCTGGATGCCGAGCAGTTCGGGCAGGCGGTCCGCCAGCATGCGGTAGCCGGTCTCGTTCAGGATGACCGGGCTCTCGTAGGTGACCATGCGCAGCATCGAGATGCGGCGGGTGGCCCCGAGGATGTCCACCACCGGGCTGCCCGAGGATTTGCCCAGGGCCGCCAGCGCCTCGGCGACCTCGCTAAGGGCCTTGGAGCGGTTCGAGTCGGGGCGCTCGCCCTGCTGCTGGATCGGGGTGAAGAGGACGAAGCGGACGGGCTGGCCACTGGCCTCGCCGATGGCGGTCATCAGCCGGCCGGTGTCGGTGATGAACTTCGCAAGGTGGGCCGCACGGGCTTCCGGCGTCGGGGTGTCCGCCAACTCGAGCGCCGCGGTCATGCCGTAGCTGAGGACGGCGACCGAGGGCTTGGTGATGGCGACCTGCTCCTGGACGCGCTTGAGCCAGCTCTCCTCCGGCTTGTTCCAGTCGAAGCTGGCCCGGGCCTTGCCCATCGGGGTGTCGGCCGCCCAGCCGAGGTTGCGGAATGTGACCCGGCGGTCGGCATAGGCGGCCGTGAGCGCCGTCTCCAGATGTCCGTAGTCGACCTCCCGCTCAAAGAAGGTGTCCCCGATGAAAAGCACCCGGTCGCCGTCCTTCAGGGAGAACCTCGCCGGTTCGGCGTTGGCGGACACTTCCCGGCCCAGGCCGAGGATCAGGACGCATAGCCAGAGGCGGAGACGTTGGCCGAGGAGCATGATCCGAGGATGCCGGGAAACCTCCCGCCCGGGGAAGCAGGAAAGCGGGTGTCCGGGCAGGCTGCGCCGCGATCCTCAGGCTGCGGGCCCTCCTTGATCCCCCGGAAGCCTTGCAGGCACCCTCGCCCACGGATGACCGAGTTTTTCGACACGCACGCGCACCTGGATTTTCCGGACTATGCGGAGGACCTGGAGGCGGTGGTGCAGCGTGCCACGGCGGCGGGGATCACGCGGATCGTCACCATCGGCACCACGCTGGAGGGCAGCGCCCGGGCCGTGGCGATCGCCGAGCGCTTTCCGTCGGTGTTTGCGGCCGTGGGGGTGCATCCGGGCCACGTGGATGAGTCGCCCGACGAGATCCGGCCGGCACTGCGCGACCTCGCCCGGCATCCCAAGGTGGTGGCCATCGGCGAGACCGGCCTCGATTTTTTCCGGCGCCCGGGCGAACCCGAGCCGGAACCGGTCGCCGATGCGGCCAATCGCCGGAAGCAGGCCTCGCTGTTCGGGCAGCAGCTGGAGGTCGCTTCCGAGGCCGGCCTGAACGTCATCATCCACACGCGCGATTCCTTCGCGCCGACCTTGGAGGTCTTCCGCCCGCATGCCGCGCGCGTGAAGGGGGTCTTCCATTGCTGGGTGGGCACGCTGTCGGAACTCCGCGAAGTCGAGGGCCTGGGATCGCTGGCCAGTTTCACCGGCATCGCAACCTTCAAGAATGGGGTGACTGTGCGCGAGGCCGCCGCCGCCGCCGCCACCGGACGTTTCATGCTCGAGACGGATTGCCCGTTCCTCGCCCCCGTCCCGTTCCGTGGCAAGCGATGTGAACCGGCCCATGTCGCCCAGGTCGCCGCCGCCGTCGCCGGGGCCCGCGGCATCAGCCTGGAGACGCTGTCGGCCGAGACCTGTGCCACCGCCCGTGGCTTTTTTCCAAAACTGAGCTGAGAGTGCATCCGCGCCGTCGCCGGCGCCGGGATCGGCCACGCGCGACATCGGGGCCTGCATCTCCGGCATCCGGACCCCGGGTCACCGTCCCGCCGTCTGGCGGGCGGGGGTCAGGGGGACAGGGTAGAGGATGGCTTCCAGAGCGCCCGAGGCCGGGTCGAACGCGCGGATGATCCCCTCGAAACCGGCTGTGTAGAGCCGCCTTCCGTCCGGTGAGAAGCGCAGCGCGAAGATCGGCCCGGCATGGCCACGGAGGGTCGCGCGGCGCTTGCCGGTGGCCGTCTCGTAGACGCGGACCTCGCTGCCGGTGCCGCCGGCGGCCAGCATCACGCCGTCCGGGCTGAAGGCGACCGCATGCACCGGACCTGGCTGGCGCTCGTAGTCGCGCACCAGGTTCACGTCGTTGTTTCCGGCGGTGCGGTCCTGGTTCTCCTTGGCCCGGTAGACGCGCAGGCCGCCCTCGGCGCCCCCGTAGGCGGCAGCGTCCTCGCGGGGATGGCGCGCCATGCAGTCGATGGGTTCGAGGAGCTTGTTGATGTCGTCGATGAACTGGCCGCTGCCGGCGTCGATCAGCTTGATGGCCCGGTCCCGGCTGGCGCTCAGGAACCGGGAGCCGTCGGCGAGCCAGGCGGTGCGGAAGACCCAGTCGCTGTGGTTCTCGAACTTCACCAGTTCCTTGCCGTCGGCCACCCGGGTCACGCGCACGACCTTGTCG
>JBIKMQ010000082.1:0-7606 GCA_044359215.1 Candidatus Chromulinivoraceae bacterium | reverse complement strand
CGGGCACCTTGAGCCGGTCGGCCAGCGATCCCACCACCTGCCGGCTCTGCTTCAGGGCGGCGAGGGCACCGGCCCCGAAGCCCTCGTGCTGGGTGGCCAACTGCTCGAGCACCCCCAGCTTGGAGCGTTTCTCGGCCTGCTGCCGGAGCAGGCCGTCGCGCTCCTGCGTCGCCTGCTGGATCTCGAACTGCAGGGCCTTGAGCCGCTGCTGCCGTTCCTCGAGCGTCATGCGGGAGGTCTGCACCTGGACACGCTCGGCCTCGACCTGCTGGGTGAACTCCACCCCCTGCATCTCCAGGCGGATGCGTTCCTCCTCGAACTGGATCTTCTCGGAATTGAGCTTCTCCAGGCGCACCACGTTGCCCTGCAGCTGGAGGGCCAGCTGGTTGATCTCGTTGCGGACCCGACCGAGCCCCTGGGAGGCGGAGAACGCCTCGGCCTGGGCCCGGCGCAGCTCCTCCTGACGGCCCGAGAGCTCGCGCTCGACGGACGAGAGGGCCTCCCGGCGCACCTCCTGCTCGGCGCGCAGCCGCTCCACCGCCACCTGCGACGCCGCCAGCCGTTCGGTCAGCGCCTCCTGCTCGGACTGGGCGATCGACCGGCGTTCGGACGACTGCACGATGTCGCCCGCGGCCCGGGCGTTCTGGTCGGCCAACTCGGCCAGCCGTTGCTGGTTGAAGCCGATCACGCTCTCCTGGCGCTCCGTCTCGGCCTTCAGCTCCAGCCCGCGCTGCTGTTGCAGGGAGATCTCGTGATCGAGCTCCGAGAGCCGCGTGCGTAACTGCAGGATCTCCTCCTCGAGGCGAAGGACCGTCTCCTGCCCGACCTCGATCTCCAGGTGCGAGCGCTCCGTGGTCTGGCGCCGGAGGGCGATCTCCTCGGTGAGCACGTCGAACTGGCGTCGGGCCCACTGCGTGTCGAGGGTCTGCAGCTCGGCCTGGAAGGCCTTGAACCGTCGCGCCTTGCCCGCCTGGCGCTGGAGCGACCCGATCTGCCGCTTCACCTCGCGGATGAGGTCCTCGACCCGGAGCAGGTTCTGCTCGGTGCCCTCGAGCTTGCGCAGGGCCTCGCGCTTCTGCTGCTTGAAGCGGGTGATGCCGGCCGCCTCCTCGAACACCAGGCGCCGGTCGTCGGGCTTGCTCGAGAGGATCTGGGTGATGTTCCCCTGGGCCATGATCGAGTAGCTCGTCTTGCCCATGCCGGTGCCGGCGAAGAGCTGCTGGATGTCCCGCAGCCGGCAGGAGGTCTTGTTGAGGAAGTACTCGCTGCCGCCATCCCGGTAAACCCGCCGGGTCAGCGTGACCTCGTTGAAGTCCACCGGAATCCCCGCCGCCCGCAACGGCTCGGCGTCCACGCCCCCCAGCGTCAGCGACACCTCCGCCAGGCCCAGCGGCTTGCGCGAGTCGGTGCCGTTGAAGATCACGTCGGCCATCTCCCCGCCGCGCAGCGCCTTGGCCGACTGCTCGCCCAGCACCCAACGGATGGCATCTGACACGTTGGACTTGCCGCAGCCATTGGGGCCGACAATCGCCGTGACTCCCGGCTGGAAGTTCAGGCTGGTCTTGTCGGCGAAGCTCTTGAACCCGAGAACGGTCAGGTTTTTGAGGTACATGAGCCGGCAGGTTGGAAATCCCCCACCCCCGAGGCAAGCGGGAAACCACAATCCATTGAGCCATCTTGTTCACAACCCCACAAGATACAGGGGTCACTGTGAACAAGTACCTACCGGAACGGCTTGACAGGCGCGGGTTTCAAAACGCTCCCGACGAAGCAGGAATCCCCGGGCTGGTCACCCGCGTTGGAGCGGGTCGTGCGGTTGCCAGGAGGGACTCCGGGGAAGATGAAGCCCCGGAGTCACCCGGAGGGTGCCGGGGCGGGCGATGCGCCACCACCCGGTGCCCGACCGGCACCGGATGGATGGCGATCGCCCCATGCCGGAACCTACCGGAAGTTGTGCCACTGACCCCGGCGGATCTCGTAGACGTACGACGACACCCGATGGCACCCATACTTCGGGCACATCCGGCTGGAGATCCCACCGGTCGAGTTCTCATCCTCACGGACGTTCTGCTTTTCAATCATCACCGTACCGCCGCAATGCTTGCAGGTGACAGTGGCGGTCAAGGTCTTGGTCTTCATGGTTTTGTGGGTCTTTCAAGGGGTTCAACCGACTACACCACCAGGTGATCCCACTCGATCCTCCGGGAGACGATCTCCGGCAGGCTGACATCGATCCTGCATCCGAAGGCCCCATGGGTGGGTGTGAACGGGCGGCTCAGCCGCGGACCCGTGGCATTGAACACACCGAGAAGCTGCCCGCTGTTCGTGAACAGCGGGCCCCCGGAACACCCTTGCGTGTCCGGCACCGAGACGAAGCTGATGACCTCGGAATCCTTGCTCAACTCGAAGACGGCCGGCCGGAGGGTCACGCCGTCCTTGAAGAAGAAGTATCCCTCGACCTGGACCGACTCCGCCGATTGGAAATCGATCTTGGCAGGTCGCGGAGCCGCTTCGTCGCCCTCGATCTCGCAGATCAAACCCAGGGCATCGCTGGTGGGCCCCTCCGACAACCCACACCTCCAGCCGTCCGGGGCCAGCACCATGACGTCCAGCGACGTGGCGGCGAGCATGGCGAACGTCCCCTTGCCGCCATGGACCCGCTGCACATCGAACAGGTCGGTGTCGATGAAACTGACCGGCAGGTGGGGATGGACATGGGCACAGGTGAAAACCATGCCGTCGGACAGGTATCCCATGCCGTTGTTTCCCTCGTGCTGGACGAACACGAGGCGTCGTCGGATGGCGTCGAGGGCGCGTTCATTTCGAGGTTGCTGGATGCGCTTCACGGAGCGGTTCATGCGGTGGACGGGAGGGTTCGCGAGTTCGGTATTCATGCCGGGGCCAGCGTGGCAGGTCAGGGGGACATTTCCTGTCCTGCCCCGGTCTGATCCGAAGGAAACCTGCGAAGATCCTTGGGCGCGGTCGGCGCCTCCGGAACCGACGTGGACAGCTCGACCGTCCTCGCCGCCACCCGGGCACCGGAAGATTCGGCTCGAAACCACCGCCAGACGGCTCGAGGATTGGGACATCCCGGACCGTGAATTTTGGGGGATGGTGACGGTTCCTGTCCCTGGGCTGGTCTAGAACGGGGGTGCATGACGACGCGCCCCGTCTCCGAAGCCACCCGAACCGCCACCTCCCCCACCGCCACCCGCACCGACCCATCGCTGCCCCTGGCCCGTCTTCGTGCCATGGGATACCAGACCACCGTCGATGTCGAGGACGGCTGGCTTTCGGCCCGCCAGCTCTTCCCATGGCACCTGCTCCTGGTGATGAACCCGCCGGATCGCCTCGCGCACGGCGGGGTCGATCACCTGGGCCTCGCCCTGGTCCGCCGCCGGTACGGTCTGGACTTCGACCTCGAACACAACGCCCGATCCGTGCACATCCTCTGCGGCAACCTCCCGGTCGGAACCCCGGACGAGGCCGCCCGCCTGCTGGCCGAGGAGGCGACCCACCGCGGCGGAAACCGCCGTGAAGCCCTGAAGATCGCGGCCCTGCGGGGACTCGCCCACCTTGAGGAATGCCGGGGCCGCGGCGGGTCGCCGGTGGCGCCGATGGCGCCGATGGCGCCGATGGCGCCGGTGGCGCCGGTGGCGCCGGGGGCGTTCCTGCAGGTGCTGCGGAGCCTGGATCCCCACTCGGAGGACGATGCCGCCCGGGCCGCCCTGCACCTCATCGCGCGCCATCGGAGGACCGATGCGCTGGAGTTCTCCGCCCGCGTGGTGTCCGACGAAAACCCGGAACTCCGCCTGTCGGCGATCGACACGCTGCTCTGGCTGGGGGAACCCGGTCTCGCGGCCTTCGGGCAGGCCCTGAGCACGGCCCGCGGCGACACACTCAAGACGCTGAAGGCGGTGGAGGCCGGGCTCGCCAACGACCTGGACCCGATGCACCAGCTGGTGACCTCCGAGAATTGGGCCGAGCGCAACGGTGCCATCCGCGTCCTCCGCAGCCTCGTGGTGCACCATGGAATCGCCCCCGAGGGTCCGCTCGAGATCATGCTCAGCCGCTATCGGGACGACAGCGACCACGACAACCGCACCTCCATCGGATTCTGCCTGGGAGACCTGATCTCCTCGATGGGCCCCGCCGGGGTGGACCCGGTGTTGGCGCTGGTCGGAGAACTCCCGGGAGACTCCGAGCCGTTGCTCAACGGCATCGTCTTCGCGGGGGCCCCGGGCCTGTCGGTGGCGCGGATCCGCGACCTGATGGATTCGATCCCCCGTGCGCGGAACCGGTTGCGCTCGTCCATGAACCGCCTCCTGACGACCGTCTGCCCGGAGTACCCGGCCCACATCCGGGACTGGCTGAAGAACGAGGTGATCCAGGGACTGCAGTGGGGTGCCTCGTCGCCCGGCCACGTCCGCGCCTGGTTGGAGGATGGATCCTCCGTGCCGGACTGGCAGGTGCTGGACACGTTGCTGGGCGGAAAGCGGCAGCTCCATGACGGATCGCTGACGGGCGCCGCCCTCGGAGCGTCGCCGTCGCTGGGTTCCGCCCTCGAGTGCCTGATCCCCCGGCTGATGAACCAGGGCCAGGACGTCCCGTGGGCCGGGATGGTGGGCCTGGTGGCGTCCTCCCGGGAGCCGAACCATCTCCCGCTGGCGTGGTTGAGGGTTGCGCTCGGGGGACTCAAGGGCGGACCTCCATTGCCGGAGACGCCGGAGAACGTCGGCTGCCTGCTCGCCGTCGCAGCCAGCCCGCTGAAACGCTGCGGGGACCAGGCCCTTGAGCTGCTGGCGGCGATGTCCACGTCCACCCGCAGCCTGGCGGCCCACCTGCTCCGATCCCTGCCGGCCGGCATTGCCGGCCTTGAGGGCCGCGCCTGCCATCCTCCGGCCTCCGGCTTCGGCCCCCGCGGGCGGGACTTCCCGGGCCTGGGATCGGTCCCGTTCCACCGCGAGGCCCCGTCGCTGCTCGAACCCCAGTTGCACCAGTTCTTCCTGTCCGAACCGCCGGCGTGGCGGACGGTGGACGAAACCCTCGGGCTCCTCATCCAGACCGCGCGGCAAGGCGGCGACGACTACAAGGGCAAGCTCTGGCCCTGGAATGAGCAGGAAACCCGCCGACAGCTCGAGGACATCCCCACCGTCCGGGTGCAGCAGGCGATCTTGGCGATCCACACCGGGAACGGTTGCTCCAAGACCGCGACGCGCCTCGCCCAGGCCCTCGGGCCGAAGGCGTCGACGGGGGACCTTGGCCCCCTGGTGGACGCCCTGACCTGCCATGACGCCGTGGGCGATGACTCGTCGGACTGCGACGACGACCTCGAGGAGATCCTCCGCGACCTCGCCTGAATCGCCGACCCACCGACCTTTTCGAATCCCATCCCAACCCACCCATGAAGAACAAGAAAGTGCTGCTGCGCGGCTTCGACAAGACCACCCAACCCCAGGTCGAGCAGACGCTCACCCGTGCCGGTTGCCTCCTGGCCTCGACCCTGACGACCGCCGAGGTCGTCGTCGTCGGTCCACTCGGGTTCAACACCGACAGCCTCGGGCCTGATTCCAAGAAGGCCGTCCTGGCCTGGGAGGATCTCCGCAAGAGCCTCGAGCCTCCAACCAAACAACCGGCCCGCGACCTGCCCAGACGCCCCGTCATCGAGCGTCGCGACGGATCGGTCCGGATCGTCGGCATCGAGGTGCCGTTCCATCCTTCGGCCGGTGGACGGGTGCCGCCGGCGGAGCGCTTTGAGCGCATCTGTCTCGACGCCCCGTTCCTCAAGGCGGCGCGGGCCGTCGCGCTCGGCGCGGCCCAAGGGCTGCCCACGACCCTCGAGGGCGTGACCGCCGCCGCCAAGACCACCGTCGTGCTGTGGGTCGCCCACCTGCTTGGACAACCGGTCGCGCGACTGAATCTCAACGGGCAAAGCGATGTGACTGAACTCATCGGACGATACGTTCCAGCCGGACAGGGTGACGAAGATTGGAACCTGCCCGCGCTGGCGCGTTTGGGTCATCTTCTGAAGCCGGAATGCCTCGCGATCATCCAACAAGCGTTGTCGGAGAGCCGATCCTTGGACTGGGCGGAATCGACACTCATCCAGGCGCACACCGGCTTGACCCGTTCGCGTTGGCGATTCCAAGAGGGCATCGTTCCTCAGGCGATGCGCAACGGTGGGTGGGTTCTGTTTGATGAAATGAACTTGGCCGAACCCCAGATCCTGGAACGCCTCAACCCGGTGTTGGAGAACCCGCCCAACCTGCTCCTCTCCGAGGGCGACGGCACCTGGCTCGGACAGGGAGGCGTCCCGGTGCATCCCGGGTTCCGCGTGTTCGCCGCCATGAACCCTTCCGAGTACGCCGGCCGCTCCGCCCTCAGTCCGGCATTCAAGGACCGCTTCCTGAACTGGTTCCAGGCCGAGACCCCGGGCGAAGCCGAGTACCGCAGCCAACTGCGTTTCCTCATCCATGGCCGCCATCCCGAGGTGGTCGTCGATGGGTGCCTTTACCAGGCGGAACCGGTGCCGCCGGCGCACGGGGAACTCGGCACCATCGACGGCATCGACGCGTGGATCGACGCCCTCGCGTCCTGCCAGGCATCCCTGTCGGTGGGTGCGGTCGGCCGCCGCGATGGCATCCTGTTCACGCGGCGCAGCCTCAACGCCCTCATGGACCTCTGGGCGGCCCGGATCCGCGAAGCCGGCCGGTCCGGCGCCCGCAATGCCCTCGCCGCCTCGCTCAAGGACCTGTACTGGAACCGCATCGCCGCCCCGTCGGACCGCAACGCCGCCATGGGTGTGGCCGAGGCCGCGGGCCTGCCCGTGGAGGTGACCCCGTGAGCGCACATGTCTCCACCGACGCGTTCCTCGCCGAGCTGGAACGCCTGGCGCAACTGGTCGCCCGGATGCCCGATCTGGTCGTGCGTGAGGGCGACCCTGGTTCGGGCTGGTCCTTCAATCGTCGCGACAGAGTGATCTCCATGGACGGAAGTCGGCTCCAGTGCGAGTCCAGGACCTTCAACAAGGGCTTGGTAGTGCACGAGTGCGGCCATGCCGTCCTCACGCGCCTGACGCCCTACCTCCAAGGCGATTACCTCACCCGTCCGGACGTGTACACCGCCATCAACGCGATGGAGGATGTGAGAATTGAGAGCTACCTGATGCAGCGCTTCATCGGCAGCGCCGATTGGATTCGGGAGTACAACGGCAAGCTACTCAGCTGCTCGGTGCCGGAGTTCAAGAACCTGCAATGGACCGAGCTGCCACCCCTGCACGCCTTCCTCGCCGCGGTCATGGCCCGTTGGTGGCATGGCCAGGACAAGGTGGTGATCCCTGCGGAGCTGGTGCCGCTGGTCGAGGAGGCTTGGCCGCACGTCGAGCGAATCTGCAAGGCCGTGCCCGGACCGTTCCATGGGATCGGACCGGGCGGGAGCATCGCCGAGGTCTACCGAGGATCAACCACACAGGGCCTCTATTGTCTGCAGGACGTGGACCATCCTCCCGACGATTTCGAGATGACGGTGCGGCTCAAACAACAGGAGTTTTGGGATACCTTCGAGCAGGGCATCCTGCCGATCGTCAGACGGCTGGCCCCGCCGGACC
>JBIKMQ010000081.1:0-7668 GCA_044359215.1 Candidatus Chromulinivoraceae bacterium | reverse complement strand
CCTGGAGGCCGACGTGCTGCCGGACACCCTGATCCGCTTCGGGATCCGCCGATTGCTGCGCCAGCGGCTGGCCGAGGAGGCCGCCCACGGCGATGTCGAGGGCCGGAGGGAGCACCAGCGGCGGCTGGTCCGGGAGCTGTGCGGCATGCCCATCGCCATCGAGACGGCCGCGGCCAACGAGCAGCACTATGAGGTGCCGACGCGCTTCTACGAACTCTGCCTCGGTCCGCGCTTCAAGTACTCGAGCTGCTACTACCCCACCTTCCGGGAGAGCCTGGCCGAGGCCGAGGAGATCATGCTGGCGCTGACCTGCGAGCGCGCCGCGCTGGCCGACGGGCAGGACATCCTCGAACTGGGTTGCGGCTGGGGATCGCTCTCGCTGTGGATGGCCGCCCGCTACCCCAACGCCCGCATCACCGGGGTTTCCAATTCCCGGACGCAGCGGGAGCACATCGAGGCCGAGGCCCGACGGCGGGGGCTGGGCAACCTGAGGATCGTCACCTGCGACATGAACCACTTCGAGCCCCCGGTGGGCGCCGGCGGGTACGACCGCGTGGTGTCGGTGGAGATGTTCGAGCACATGAAGAACTACCGACGCCTGATGGGCAACATCGCGCGGTGGCTACGGCCCGACGGCCGGCTCTTCGTGCACATCTTCACCCACCGCGAGCACGCCTACCACTTCATCCCCCAGGGCCCCGGGGACTGGATGGCCAGGTACTTCTTCACCGGTGGCATCATGCCCAGCGACCACCTGCTGCTGTACTTCAACGAGGACCTGCGCCTGGAGGACCACTGGGTGGTCAACGGGCGGCACTACGGCCGCACAGCCAACCAGTGGCTCGAGAACATGGACGCCCACGAGCTGGAGGTCCGCCGCATCCTCGCCGAGACCTACGGCCCGGACCAGGAGACCCGCTGGTGGGTCTACTGGCGGGTCTTCTTCATGGCCTGTGCCGAGCTGTGGAACTTCCGGGGCGGCAACGAGTGGCACGTGAGCCATTACCGCTTCGCCAAGGCGGGCACCTCCGGCGGGCCGACCCGCCCGACCCGCCCGGCCTGAGGGCCGCATCCCGGGAGGGCTGAGGCTCAGGCGCTGGCGCTGGTGTAGTGGCGGAGCGAGAAGCGCCAGAACAGCTCGCTGGCGACGAAGCAGGCCACGGCCATGCCCAGGAGGGCGATCCAGTCGGAGGCCGAGCCCAGGCGCTGGGCCAACAGCTTGGCCGGGACGTTGGAGACCAGCAGCATGGGCAGCACCCAGGTGAAGACCGCCCGGTAGGCCCCCCGGGGAAAGGCCTCGGCCGGGAGCCGGGCGATGTTGAAGAGGTTGTAATAGCCCCAGACGATCCCCTGGGCCCGGACCGTCCAGAAGGCGATGCAGGCCAGGAGGAACATCAGCGAGTAGTGCACGCTCAGGCCCGCCACGCAGACCACGGCGAAGCCAAGCCACTGGGCCGGTGAAGGGGTGGTGCCGAGGCGTGCCAACGCGTAGAGCACCACGGCCAGACCCATCAGCGCGTTGACGATGTTGCCGATCTCGAACTTCTTCACGGAGATGAGGAAGCGGGTGTTGACCGGCTGGAGCAGCAGCAGGTCGAGGGTCCCCTTGCGGATGAGCTCCGACAGGTTCGAGAGATTGGTGACGAAGAGGACGTGGAAGAGCTGCTGGATGAACTGGTTGCACCCCACCAGGAGCACCACCTCCCAGCGCGACCAGCCGGCGATGCGGTCGGTGTGGCCGTAGATCACGGTCATGAACGCCAGCTGCAGCCCGAACCAGAGGGCCTCGACCACGATCCACAGCAGGAAGTTGGCCTTGAACTGCATCTCGTGGATCAGGGAGTAGCGCACGAGGGCGGCATGGATGCCGAGGTAGCGGGCGAGGGTGGATCGGCGGAGGTCCATCGGGGTGGGCATCGACCAAGGTTTCAGCCGCCGACGGCCGTGTAGCGGCGCAGGCCCCGGGACCAGACGAACCTGGCGAGCAGGAAGGCCAGCACCACCCAACCCGCCTGGACGGCCAGGCCCCGGCCCAGGTCGGCCCCGGCAAGGCGGCCGAGCGACACCTCCACGGGGAAGTACAGCAGGTAGGGATACGGCGTCCACATCATGGCCCGGTGGAGCGCCGGGGGCAGGATGTCGAGCGGGAAGAGATGGCCGCTGGCGAGGTACTCGAAGGCGAACTGGATGAAGATGAAGGTGCTGACATCGAGGACCCAGAACGCCAGCAGGGCCACGGTGTACGCGATGAGAAACTGGAGCACGGCGGCCAGCAACACCGACACAGCCGCCAACACCCACCCAGCGGAGCCGGACGGCCCGACAAGGAACTCGCGCTGGAACCAGAGGAAGCAGGCCACGGGCACGAGCGCGACGCCGGTGTAGACCACCCGGCCGGACAGGTAGAGGCAGAACCGGTAGGCCAGGTAGTCGAGCGGCTTGAGCAGGAACTGGCTCACCGCGCCGTCCTTGATGTCGGCGGCGATCTGCCAGTCGTCCTCGGCGACGGCGGTGACCGAGTCGACCACGGTGACCACCAGGTAGTAGCTGACCATCTGCGCCAGCGTGTAGGCCCCGATCCGGCCACCCGGAGGCTGGTCGGCATAGACCGAGCGCCACAGGTACAGCGTCGCCGCCAGGGGCACGAGGCCGACGGCCGCCCGGAACAGGAAGTTGGTCCGGTAGACGAGGGTGTTCTGCAGCCCCACGGACAGCACATGGAGGTACTTGGCCAGCCGGCCGGGGCGGTGGACGCCCGGGACGGTGGTCACTCGTCCTCCCCGATCCCTCCGTCGGCCCCGAGGAACTCGTCGTCCCCACCCCCCTGGGCCGCCCGGTTGACCTCCGCCAGGAGGAACACCACGAGCTGGCGCAACCGGTATTCCGGGTCGACCGCCTCGAGGATCATCTGCCGCGCCATCGGGTTGGGAAGCAACAGGGCCGCCACCAGGTCGGCGTAGCGTCCCGGCTCCCGGATGGCCCGCAACGCCCGGATGCAGTCCTCGACCCGCGTCTCGGGCAGGCGCTGGCCGCCGCCGGCAAGCTGGCGGATGAGGTCCAGCGGCACCGGCTGGTCCTGCCGCAGGCGGGCTTCCACCAGGTCGAGGCTGCGGCCCAGCAGGGCCTCGATCTCGGGCGACCGCTCAGGCGTGTCCTTGATCGGGGTGATGAGGTGTTTGCGGAAGGGGCGCGTCTGGACGATTTTGCCGAGACGGACGCGGATCAATCCCTGCAGCACCAGGTTGGAGGTGCCGTTGGGATTCTGGACCGAGGCGCGCACCAGCCCGAGGGTGGCGATGCGGGTGGGAGATTCCCGGACGGCATCCATCCGTTGCATGGCCAGGCAGAACATCCGGTGGGTCTGGATGGATTCGTCCAGCATCGACCGGTAGCGCGGCTCGAAGATGAACAGGGGCATCATGGCCTGCGGGAACAGGCTGGCCTCCCCCAGGATCATCACGCCCATGCGGTCGGGAATCAGCATGCGCGGACGGTAAAGTGGACCCGCGCCGAAGCAAGACACCGGGCGATCCCGGGCGGCGGCGCCATCGGAGATTGAATGTCCGGACCGCTTCGGTGTCCAATGCTGCATCCGGTCGGGGTTCACCCCGTCCAACCCCGAACGTCCCGACCATGAACTCGAAGCTCGTCCCCGCCGTGTTGGTGCTCGTCTGCCTCGGCCTGGGTGCCGGGTGGTATCTCAACCACCAGAAGGCCGAGGAGACGCGTGTCAGCCTCGAGGGGCAGCGGGCCGCGTTGTCCAACGAGCTGGTGACCACCACCGGCAAGCTCACCGAGCAGGTGCGCGTGAACGCCAACCTGGAGACCAACCTGAGCCAGCGCATCGAGGACGTCCACCTGGTCTCCAACAAGTGGGTGGCCGTGTCGGCTGAGCTGACCCGGACCACCGCCGAGGCCGCCAAGGCCGCCGAGACGGCCAAGGCCGAACTGGAACGCCGGGACCGGCAGATCACCGAGCTGGAGGGCGAAAAGGACGACCTGACCAAGAAGATGGGCGACCTCACCGGGCAGATCGGCAACCTCGAGTCGCAGATCAAGGTCACCGAGCGCAAGCTCGCCGCCAGCGAGGGCGACCGAGAGGCCCTCAAGAAGGAGCTCAAGCGCCTCATCGCCGAGAAGGCCGACCTCGAGAAGAAGTTCAACGATCTGGCCATCCTGCGCGATCAGGTGCGCAAGCTGAAGGAGGAGCTGAGCATCGCCCGGCGCCTGGAGTTCATCCGGCGCGGCCTCTACGGCTTCGAGAAGAAGGGGGCGCAGCTGCTGCAGGAGGGCGTCCGGCCGAAGGCCCCGACGACGGCGGCAACCAACGCCTACCCGTTGAAGGTCGAGGTGGGCACCGACGGCTCCTCGAAGGTCGAGGCCCCGGCCAAGCCCTGAACGCCCCGGACGCCCGGGTCCGGCAAATCCTCCGGCAAATCCTCCGGAGATCCCATCCTCTGAGGGACATCCTGCACGGGGTCCATCCTCCACGTTGCGGCCGGACCGGGCCGGGCCCAAGCTCTCCCCGTGCAAGGGCCATTGCGGGATTCCCACGGGCGGGTGATGCGGGACCTCCGGGTCAGCGTCACCGACCGCTGCAATTTCCGTTGCCTGTACTGCCTGCCCGAGACCGAGGAGGCGGCCGACTTCTACCGCACCCGACTCGACGGCCTGCGGCAGGCCACGCCGGGGGCACGCCCCACGCCGATCCACCGCGAATGGAAGCCGCGCGCGGAGATCCTCCGCTTCGAGGAGATCACGCGCATCGTGCGGGTCGCCGTCGGCCTCGGCATCGAGAAGGTGCGGATCACCGGCGGCGAGCCCCTGCTGCGCCAGGGCGTCGAGCGGCTCGTGGCGGACATCGCCGCCATTCCCGGGGTGCGCGACCTGGCCATGACCACCAATGGGGCGCTCTTCGGGCCGGTCGCGGCGGCGCTGCGCCAGGCCGGCCTCCAGCGGGTGAGCTTCAGCATGGACTCGCTGGACCGCGACAACTTCCGCCGCATGACCGGCCGGGACGGCCTCGGCGGGGTGCTCGAGAGCCTGCGGCTGGCCCGGCAGCTGGGCTTCCATCCGGTGAAGGTCAACGCGGTGGTCATCCGCGGCATGAACGACCACGAGATCCCCGACCTGGTCCGCTTCGCGGTGGCCGAGGACCTGAGCCTGCGCTTCATCGAGTTCATGCCGCTGGACTCCAGCCGGGCCTGGCAGAAGGAGCTGGTCGTGCCGGGGCGCGAGATCCTGGGGCGGCTCCGGGCCGGCTTCGACCTCACGCCCGTGGACGCCGGGGCCAACCCGTCGGAGACGGCCCGGCGCTGGCGCATCGGGGGCGGGCGCGGCGAGGTGGGGATCATCGCCCCGGTGAGCGAACCCTTCTGCGGGCACTGCAACCGGCTGCGCCTGACCGCCGACGGCAAGCTGCGGACCTGTCTCTTCAGCCTCGACGAGCACGACCTGCGGCCATTGCTGCGGGGCGGCGGCTCCGACGAGGACCTCGCGGCCCTGCTGCAGGACCGCGTGCGCCACAAGGAGGCCGGCCACCGGATCGGCCAGGCCGACTTCGTGCAGCCCCAGCGCTCGATGAGCTGCATCGGGGGATGAGCGGGCGCCCGGGGAGACGGGAACCTCGACCAACCCGGTCGGACCGGCCGACCCGGTGGATCCCCGGCCTCGCGTTCAACCCTTGGTCAGCGTCTCGTCGAGGTTGAAGAGCACGTTGGCGAGGGTCATCCAAGCGGCCAAAGGGCCGTCCTTGAGGTCGGCGGGCCGCGGTGCGGAACCCACCTGCACCAGCGCCGCCGCGGCCTTGGGATCCTTGCGGAAGCCGCGTTCCTGGGCCTTCACGAAGTCCAGCAGGCGGCGGTGCTCCGATGCCGTCGGTGCGCGGCCCAGGCAGCGGCGGAAGGCGTAATCCACCCGGGCCGCATCGTCGGCGCCGCCCTCGGCGAGGATCCGTTGGCCGAAGGCACGCGCGGCCTCGAGCAGGGTGGGATCGTTGAGCGCGGCCAAGGCCTGCAGCGGCGTGTTGGTGCGGGGCCTCCGCGAGACGCAGACGTCGCGGCTGGGCGCGTCGAACGTGGCGAAGGTCGGGTAGGTGCAGACGCGCCGCCAGAACGTGTAGAGACCCCGCCGGTACAGGTCGGGCCCGTCGCTCACCGGCCACTCGTCCATGCCGATCTCCGGGCGGAGGAACCCGATCTCCTTCCAGAGGTTCGGCACCTGCACCGGGTTCACGCTCGGGCCGCCCACCTTCGGGTGCAGCAGGCCGCTGACCGCCAGGGCGTGGTCGCGGATCATCTCGGCGTCCATGCGGAAGCGCGGACCGCGGGAGAGGAGCCGGTTGTAGAAGTCCTTCTCGAGGCGGGTCGCGTCGGTGGCCGCGTCCTGCCGGTAGGTGGCCGACATCACCAGGAGCTTCTGCATCGCCTTGACGTCCCACCCGCTGGCGACGAACTCGGTGGCCAGCCAGTCGAGCAGCTCTGGGTGCGACGGCGCCTCGCCCTGGCGGCCGAAGTCCTCGCTGGTCTTGACCAGGCCGGTGCCGAAGCAGCGTTCCCAGAAGCGGTTGACCGCGACCCGGGCCGTGAGCGGGTTGGCCGGGTCGACGAGCCACCGGGCCAGGGCCAGCCGGTTGGCGGGCATGCCCGCGGGCAGGGGCGGGAACACCGCCGGGGTGCCCGGCTCGACGACCTTGCCCCGACTGAGGAAGTCACCGCGCACGTGCAGGTAGGTCTCGCGGGGCTTGGGCTCGGAGCGCTCCTGCATGACCAGCGTGCTGAACTTCTGGCCGGCCCGCTGCTTCTGCCGCTGCTCGAGCACGAAGAGTTCCCGCTCAAGGGTCCGCACCCGCTCCGAGGCGGACCGTTGGGTGGCGGCCAGGAGCCCCGACTGCGCGGACGACCTCTTGGCCGTCGGCAACGCGGCGGCGACGCGGGCCTCCTCGGGCAGCGGCCACAGCCGCTCGGGATCCTTCTCGGTGGTCACCGACAGCCGGAAGCGGCCAATGCAATGGCTGTTCCCATGGTAGTGCTCGAAGCGGAAGGTCAGGCGGCTGCCTCCGGCGTATCCGGCCGGTTTCTGCAGCCGGGCGACGAGGACATGGCGCTCGCCGAAGCGCGGGCCGATGGCCCAGCCGGTCTTGGGGTTGCGGTCGACGGCATGCTCGGCCCGGTAGTACTGCTGCTCCCAGTCGGCCGTGGCCCCGGAGAAGAACACGTTGGTCTCGGCCGGGACGGGGCCCCGCAGCGGCGCGGCGGCCAGGGACATCTCGTCGAGGATGAAGTTGCCGGAGGCGCCCCAGCGACCCGGGCCGTTCTTGGGCAGGCTCGGGTCGGGCAGCACCTCGAGCAGCACGGCCGTGATGCCGGTGAGGTCGGTCTCGGCCTCCACGGTGATGGTGTCGTAGATGGGATTGACGCCCGTGCCCAGCAACGACCCGTCGGCCAGGTTGGTGTAGCCCGAGCCGCCGGTGGAGTGGGCGTTGACCAGCTTCAGGGTGCGCCACGAGTCGGGCTTGCGGGCGACCGACCGCTCCCAGGCGGCGCGTCCGGCCTCCAGGTCGGCGTGGGCGCGCTCCAGGGCCTGGCGGGTCTCCCCGAGGCGGCGGGCCAGGTGCGCATCGCTGTCGGAGAGGTCGGGCTTAGGCACCTCCACCGAGGGCCCGGTGCT
>JBIKMQ010000258.1:0-4400 GCA_044359215.1 Candidatus Chromulinivoraceae bacterium | reverse complement strand
CGCCACTCCACGGCCGGGCCCGCCGAGAGGCCAACCGCCGCAAGCCCCGCAACGCCCACCCGTCGGATCCCATCGATCCACCCAACCAACCTCCATGGGCTTCGATGGCCCCGGGAGGACCATGCACTTCGCAGAGGCGTTGGGGACATGACCACGCCATCGTCCACCTCCCGGGCGCCCAGGCAATCCTGTGGTGGGCGACGCTGGGGGAGGCCCCTTTGGCGGAGCCTCCGGGAACCTCCCGGGCAGCGGCGTGGAACGACCGCCCGAACCCGCTTGCCAAAGCATCAGTCCCGGGGTTGGGTGGCGACACTCCCATGAACCGCTCCACCTGCCCCTGGAACGGCCTCCGGATCGGCGGCCTCGCCCTGTCGCTCCTCGGCCCCCTCGGCACGGGCCCGCTGATGGCCCAGACCGACGATTTCAACGACGGCAACGACACCGGTTGGTCCCACTACGAGCCGCTGAACGCCTTCGGGGCCGGCGGATCCTACCAGGTCTCGGGCGGCCTCTACCGGCTGAGCGCCCCCGGCAGCCCGGCCCCCGAGTTGCTGGGCCCGCAGCGCATCGGAAGCCTCCGGCCCGAGAAGACCTACACCCGCGCGCGCATCCAGGCGGAGATCACCGGCTGGCGCACCGACATCAACCAGGCCTTCGGCCTGATCGGGCGGGCCGCCAACCTCGGGCTCGGCACCACCGAGGGCTACACCTACAACTACAACTCGGTGTCGGGCTACCATCAGCTCAACCTCGTGCAGAACGAGCAGGCCACCCGGCAGGTCAACGAGTCGCCCTTCCCGCTCAACCCGGCACACCGCTACCGGATGGTCTTCCAACTGGCCGGGTCCATCCTGATGGGACAGCTCTACTCGACCACCAACGCCAGCATCCCCCTGCACACGGTGGCCGGCATGGACGAGAACTTCTCCCAGGGCCTTTCGGGCGTCTTCGCCTTCGCGTTGACGGCCGACCACGCCCTCGACACGCGCTTCGACAACTACGCCGCCGACGTGCCCGGCCCGCTGCGGGCCACCGTGCGCGACGCCAGCCCGGCCGTGGGCGAATCGCCGACCGAGCCCATCGCCTCGGTCACCGTGCGCCTCGCCAACCTCGAGACCTCGGTCAACCCCGGCTCCGTCCGGCTGGAGGTCGACGGCAAGACCGCCGCCTTCGAGCTGGCCGAGGCTCCGATGGGCTACCGCGTCGTGCACACGCCCTCCAAGCCGTTGGATCCCAAGGCGGGCCACAAGGCCCGCATCGCCTTCGAGGACGAGACCGGCCTGCAGACCTTCGAGTGGATCTTCGGCGCCCCCGAGCCTCCGGCGCCCGCGACCGTGCTCCTGGCCTCCGACACCCTCGCCGGTCCCGCAGCCCCGGTCACCGACGCCCGCCTCGACCCCGCCACCCGCACCTTCCGCCTCCCCCTGTCCGGCACCGCCCGCTTCTTCCGCCTCACCGACACCCAGACCCGCCGCTGGATCCGCACCCAGATCCAGGCCGACCAACTCGTGCTCACCTACGAGTGACCCCCAAAAGGGGTCGGTCCTCACTATTGACACAAATGGGGCCAGGGCAACACCAGCGCCGACAGGCGTGTCCATGCGGTTCGAGGACGGGCCGGCGGCTCAGCGGGCCGGGAGGAGATCGGCCAGCACCGGCGCGGGCGGGCGCCCGAAGGCGAAGCCCATCGAAGCCTGGATGGGGTAGCCGCAGACGCAGGACGCGCTGGCCTCAGGGATCACCACGCCACCCTCGACCGGGAGGATGTTGAGCCAGCAGCCCGGCCGGGTCGGCGCGAGCCGGGTGAAGGAACCGTCGCTGAACCGGAACACCGTGGGGTTGTCGGCCCGGAAGAGCAGGCCGTCGCCCGTGCCGGTCATGCCGCCGCAGGCGTGGCCCGGGCGTTTGAGGATCCAGCCGCCCGTGTCGCCCGGGGGACGCCAGGGCTTGCCGGTGTCGATGGCGAAGACCCCGCTTTCGAAGGAGACCAGATCGGGCAGCACCACCGGGCGCTTCACCTGCTGGCCATGGTAGAGGTCATGCACCGGGTTGAGGCCCGAGGCGGCCCAAGACTCGGCCCCGTCGGAGGCGCGCCAGCACCGGATATGGTAGGCCGCCTGCGATCCGGCACTCCGCGCACCGGAGAGGAACAGGCGTCCACCGGAGACGGCCAACCCGAGGATGTCCTCGGCCTCGGGCCAGCGCAGGGGCCGCTCCCAGAGCCGGCGTCCGTCGGCCGCGTCGAGGCAGACCACGGCGGCGTCCTCCAGCAGGTCGGCGCAGGTCAGGCGGCCCGTCCGGTCGGCGCGGGCCTTCGCACCCCGGGCCTCGATCCCGTACACCCGGCCGGCCTCCGCGCAGAGCGTGGCGTTCACCCAGGCCCCCTCGGTCGGGACGGTCCAGTCGGCGCCGTCGCCCGACTCGGAGGGTCGGAGCAACGCCTTCGAGCACACCATTGGACGGCGGGACCGGTACTCGAGGTCCACCAACTCGTAGGCCTTGAGGGTGCGCGGAGCCTCCGGGAACAGCGAACTGGCCAGGAGCTTCCCGCCGCTGCGCGCCACCCAGCCCCAATGGCGACCCTGGATGGGATGAGGCCGCCTCCGCACCACCGAACCCGACCGCCCATCGACCTCCCAGAGCGCGCCATCGACCGCGGCCCAGAGCCGGGACCCGTCGTCCGCCAGCACCAGGTAGCCGCCATCGTAGGGCATGGCGTAGCGCATCGCCTCGGGCAACGCGATGGACCAGCGGACCGTGCCATTGCGGGCGTCGGTGCCGATCAACCCGTCCTCGGCCACCGAGACCACGAGGCCGCCAGCCGCCAGCGGAGCATGGCCCCGCGTGTGCCGGTCGGGCATCCGCTCCGGGCCGTGGCCCCCGAACCACTGCAGGCGGGGCGAACCGCGCAGGGACTGGCCGGTGGCGCAGGTGTTGCCGGGCGTGCCGTACTGATGCGTCCAAGCACCGGCGGTGGGATCGGGGTCCGCCGCCGTCGCCCGGCCGTCGATCACCACGACCCCGGAGGGACCCGGGCAGGCCAGCCGGAGGGCATCGACGCGGTCCCGTCCCTCGGCGAGCACCAGGTTGAACAGATGATCGGCCACCGGCAGCGGTTCACCGGACCGTCGGACGACCACCGAGGCGCGGGATCCCAACCAACCGCGGTCGGCGAGTTCGCCGCGGACCGCCTCCGCCTCGGACGCCTCCACCGCGAAGGTCCATCGCAGGCCCGAACCCTCCATGAGGGCGGCACGCATCCGCGCACCGTCGGCGCCGGCCCCGGGGCCCCGCAGGGACAGGCCCCACCCGGGCCCGGAAGACAGGCGCACGAGGCCCTCGGCCACCCCATCGGGCAGCATCGGCCGCCCGGTGGACATCGGCGGGACACGCCGGGCCTCGGCCGGTGCGACGGCCGCGGCACCGGCGGGCCGGAAGGCGCGGATCCGTCCGTCGGCCAGCGAGGCGACGAGGGCCGCCCCATCGGCGGCCAGCGCCACCACGGGCGCCTCGACCGGCAGGGACTGGTCCACCGCGCCGGTGTCGAGCCGCATCGCGACGACCTCCCGGGCGGTGCCGACATAGACCCGGCGACCGGCCACGATGACCGCGGTGCCGCCGTCGACGGCCCGCTTCCAGACCACCGCGCCACCCGGATCACCCCCGGCCGCTCGCATCGCGGAACGGTCCAGCGCCAGGACCTCCCGCTCGTTGAGCAGCAGGCTCGTCGTCGGGGTCACCGCCAGCTGTCGGCCCGGGAAGGAGACCACCTTCGCCCCGGCCTGAAGGTCCCCGCGGGCCAGCGTCCCGGTGGCGCCTGGCCCCGAGAAGCTCTCGGTGCCGGAGACGACGGCGAGCGTGCCGGTCGATCGCGACAACTCCCGGCGGAAGGTCCCGTCGGACTTGCGGTGGAGGCGGGGTTCGGCCCGGCCGTTGGGCACGATGAGGTCCGCGCCGGCGTCCACCAGGTAGCCCTGGGGCGACACGTTGCCGAGATGGCGACGCCACCGGAGACGGCCGTCCGAGGCGTCGAGGGCCACCAGGTAGGTGCCCTCCAGCGGGAAGAGCCCCGCCGTCGCGTGGACGATGCCCTCCGAGACGAGCAGGCCCGTGCGGATCGGATGCGGGCTCACCAGCCGGCCGTTTCCGGAGATCCACGGTTCATCCGGGCCCGGAGCCACCGACCAGACCACCTGCCCGTCCCGCAGGTCCAGGGCCTGCACCCGTCCGTCGTCGGAGCCCACGAAGACGCGCCCTCCGGCGATGGCCGGGGCGAAGCGCACCGGCCCGCCACAGAACCGCCGCCACCGCGTCCGGCCGGTGTCCCGGTCCACGCAGCGGACCTCGTCGGAGGTCGTGCCGAACACCACCGCGCCGTCGGCGACCACCGGCACCGGGGC
>JBIKMQ010000427.1:0-3271 GCA_044359215.1 Candidatus Chromulinivoraceae bacterium | reverse complement strand
CGGCCCGCGCCACCAACGGCCGGTCGATCTTCTGCCAGAGACTCCCGCGCGCCTCCGCCGCCCACGCCGGTTCCGGCGTGCCCGTCTCGACAACCCACGCCGCCACCAGCGCCCCCTCCGGCCCCGCCGCCACCGCCGCCGACCGCCCCGCATCCCCCCGCGCCGTCGGCCACTCCGCCCGCGCCCCCAGGACCGCCAACCCCATCGCCACGCCCCACCCAAAGGGGTCGGTCCTCACTATTGACACAAAATCCCGGATCATGGCGCCCTCACTGGATGCTCCCGCCCCCGATCTCGCGGACCGGCACGCCCACCTCGCGCGGCACCGTGGCCACCGGGTCCAGCTCGACGGGGAGCCGCTCGGGTGCCCCGGCCAGCTCGGCGGTGTCGCGAGCCCCGGGCAGCAGGCGCGCGTTGAAGGAGCCCACGGCGCTGTTGTAGGCCTTCGACGCCCCTTCCAGCCCCTTGCCCATCTTCTCGAGATGCTCGGCGAAGACGCCGATGCGCGTCAGCAGGTCGCGGGCGCTGTCGCCGATGCGGCGCGCGTTCTCGTTGAGCTTGGCCTGCTGCCACTGGAGGGCGCAGGTCCGCAGCAGCGCCAGCAGGGTCGAGGCCGTGGTGAGGATGACGCGCTTGTCGAGGGCCTCGGTGTAGATCGTGGCGTCCTCCTCGAGCGCGGCGATGAGCCCGCTCTCCAGCGGCACGAACAGCACGGTCACCTCGACGACGCCGCCGAGGGCCTCGGCGTATCGCCGGGAGGCCAGGGCGCGCACGTGGTTCCGCAACGCCTGGGCATGGGTGGCCCGGCGCGCAAGCCGATCGGCCTCGGGCAGCGCCGGGTCGAGCGAATCGAGGTAGGCGTTCATGGGGACCTTGGCGTCGATGGGCACGAAGCGCCCGCCCGGCAGCCGCACGGTCATGTCGGGACGCAACAGGTTGCCCGCATCGCCCTCGACGCTCGACTGCTCCCCGAAGTCCACATTGGCCACCAGGCCGGCCAACTCGGCGATGTTGCGCAGGGACACCTCGCCCCACCGGCCGCGCTGGCGGTTGTCGCGCAACGCGCTTGAGAGCGTCTGGGCGGCGCTGGAGGCCCGTTGCTGCAGGTCGGCGATCTGCCGGAGCTGCTCCCCGAGGGTCTTGGCATCGCCCTCGCGCTTCTCACCGAGCTCCTTCACGAGTTGCTCGTTCTTGACCAACTGCTCCTTCAGTGGGGCGAGCGTCGCGTCGATGGCTTTCTGCCGGGCCTCGAGCTCCGCCTGCGAGAGGGAGCGCTGCCCTTCGAACTGCTCCTTGGCCTGACGCAGGAGTTGCTCCGCAGCCTGCTGGAGCACATCGGCGCCCGTGGCCTTGAAGGTCTCGGTCAGGGCCGTGCGTGATTGCTCGACCGTGGCCCGCAGCTCGGCGATGGACCGCTCCCGCTCGGTGATCCGTTCCTCGATGGCGCGCTGCTCCTGCTGGGCCTTGGCGCGCGCAGCGGACTCCTGGTCGGCCCGGGCCCGTTCGGCCTCGACCTGCGCCCGAAGCTCCAGACCCTGCTGCTGCACCGCCTCGAGCGTCGCCCTGGCGGCCGCCTCGGCCTGCCGGGCAGCCCCGGCTTCCTGGCGCAACCCACCGGCCTCGGACCGGGCGGCCACCAGTTCGGCCTGCAAGGTCTCCGCCGCCCGGGCCGCGGCCCGCGCCCGCTGGTTCAGGACGACCGCGGCCACCACGCCCCCGAGCACCCCGCCGACCGCGATCCCGCCCACCCACGACATCCCATCCATGCAGGCACGCTATCCGCAAACACAGGACCGGTCGACGACAACCCCGGCGCGGCCTCGATCGATCCTCGGCGCCTCAACCCTCTTGCTCCGGCGCGGGCCCGGCAATAGGCTCCCGAAAGTGCCCCACCCCGCCAGCCAGATCGTCCCGTGCCCGGGTCCCTTGTCCCGGCGGAGCTTCCTGCAGCTGGGTGGACTCGGGGCGGTGGGCCTCGGCCTGTCCGATCTCCTTGAATTGCAGGCCCGCGGGGCCGAGCCGGGCGCGACGCCCGAGGACCGGGCCGTGATCTTCATCTGGCTGCCCGGCGGCCCCTCCCAGCTCGACACCTACGACATGAAGCCGGACGCCCCCGCCGAATACCGGGGCGACTTCCGGCCGATCCGCACCAACGTCCCGGGCATCGACATCTGCGAACTGTTCCCGCGCCAGGCCAAGATCGCCCACCGCTTCACGCTGGTGCGGTCGGTCTGCCACGACTTCGCCGACCATGGCGGGGCGCACAAGCGCTTCATGACGGGCCGCGTGCCAGCCACGCCCACCGAGTTCGTCAACGATGCTCCGGCCGTGACCTCCATCGTCACGCGGATGCTCGAGTCGCGCCGGCGCAGCCCGCTGCCCGCCTGCGTCGCCGGGGTGGACGACGGCCGCAGCCACATCGATGTCTTCAGCCTCGGGTCCGCCTACCTGGGTCCCTCGCAGACCCCCTTCATCGTCGCGGGCGACCCTAGCCGTCCGGACTTCCGGATCAAGGACCTGGAGGTCGCCCAGGCCGCCGCCACCCGTCTCGACGACCGACTGCACCTGCTTTCGTCCATGGACCGGCTGAGGCGGGACCTCGACGCGAGCGGCACGGTGGCGGCGATGGACCGCTTCAACCAGCGGGCCCTGGGCATGCTCACCAGCGCGGAGGTCCGCGACGCCTTCGACCTGTCGCGCGAGCCGCAATCGGTGCGCGATCGATACGGCTGGCACGCCTATGGCCAGCGGGGGCTCCTGGCCCGCCGGCTCGTGGAGGCCGGTTGCCCCTTCGTGACCATGGTCTGGGAGAACCCCTTCCCGGGGAAACCCATCCCGGCCGGCTGCACGTACAACTGGGACTCCCACGCGGTCAACTGCCACATCTTCGACGACTCGCGCTGGCGCTTCCCGGTCTACGACCAGGCCGTCAGCGCCCTGATCGACGACCTCTACGACCGGGGCCTCGACCGCAAGGTGTTGCTGGTGGTGACCGGCGAGTTCGGGCGCACCCCGCGCCTCGAGCGCAACCGGGGCACCGAGACCAAGGTGGTGCAACCCGGCCGCGACCACTGGCCGCAGTCGATGAGTTTCCTGGTGGCCGGCGGCGGCATGCGCACGGGCCAGATCGTCGGGGCCACCAACGCGAAGGCCGAGCATCCGGTCGAGCGGGTGCTCTCGCCCAACGACCTGTGGGCCACGGTCTACCGGCACCTCGGCATCGACTACCACGAATCGCTGCTCGACCTCGGCGGACGCCCGATGCCGATCC
>JBIKMQ010000080.1:0-7690 GCA_044359215.1 Candidatus Chromulinivoraceae bacterium | reverse complement strand
CCTGGTGAGCGGGTGCTTCCCGCTGGACGACTTCTACAAGGCCCACCCGGATGCGGCGCGCCTGAAGGGCTGACCCGCCGACTGCCGACCACCGCGGCCCGCCCTTTCCGGACTCCATGCGCCGCCTCGACAACTCCCTCCATGCCGCCCGTGGGTTCCTGGCCTTCGTCGGACTCGTGGGAGGTGGCATGGCCCTCGGCTACGGCCTGGCTCCCGGGCGCGGGCAGGCGATCGGGTTCGCGGCGGGACTCCTCCTGTTTTCCTGTTGGCTGGCCTGGCTGAAGGTGGCCCGGAACCGCGGCGACGCCTGGGTGCGGGCCGGCCGGAGCCTGGGTCTCCGATCGCTGTATTCAGGCCACGTCCCCGACCTCCCGGTCCCGGGCCTGGAGCATCCCATGGAAATGCTCTCAGGCACCCTCGGCAGCGCCACCCTGCTGATCGGCGACCGGGGCGAGCAGTACCTGCAGTACCACACCGAGGCGCCCATCGGCACCTGGGAGACCGGATCGCCGGAAGTCTCCGACCCCATCCCGGTCGAGACCTTCGCCGCCCTGCACATCCCGGGGCTGTACCTGCCGCCCTTCCGCCTCGGAAAGCGACGAAGCCTCTTCGAAGGCCGCGAGACTACGCCGGAGGGTCCGTTCGCGGAGACGCTGACATCCTGGTCGCGGTCGAATCCCGCCTGGCGCCTGGAGGGCCGGGCCGACTTCCTGCTGATCTGTCGCCCGAACCGTCTGGCCCGCACGGGACAACTGGCCGAATGGGTCGCGACCATCCGATCCCTCGCGGAAGCGCTGGGGGCCGGCGGAACGCCGGGGCTCCCGGAGTCCGGGCCGGCTCCAGGGCCCGAGGACACGCCGCCAAATGCGCTGTCCTAACCGGGCCGACCCGGGTACGACCTCCAAACCATGCGCTGGATCCCCTCCGTCACCGCGATGCTCAGGCTGGCCTGCGGGCTGGCCGTCACCAGCCCAGGCCTGATGGCGGAGACCCCGCTGGCCGTCCGCCTCGGGTACCCCGCCGAGACCAGGCTGCTGATCATCAACGGCGACGACTGCGGGATGTGCCATACGGCCAACCTCGCCACCATCGAGTGCCTGGAGAAGGGCTTGATGACGAGTTCGACCCTCATGGTGCCCTGTCCTTGGTTCCCCGAGATGGTCGAGTACGCCCGGAAGCACCCGGAGAAGGACTTCGGCCTTCACCTCACGCAGACCGCCGAATGGCAGACCTACCGATGGGGTCCGGTCGCCTCCCGTTCCGAGGTGCCCGGCCTGATCGACCCGGAGGGATACCTCTGGCGGTCCGTGCCCCAGGTCTATGCCAAGGGCACCCCGCGCGAGGCCTATCTCGAGGCCCGAGCGCAGGTCCGAAAGGCGCTGGATGCGGGCGTCGATGTGACCCACCTCGACTCCCACATGGGCACGCTGCAAATGAACGCGGCCTATGTGGAGCAGTACCTCCGGCTGGCGGTGGAGTTCGACCTGCCGGTCCGCATGGCCTCGCAGGCGACGCTGGAGAAGATGGGGGGGGCGGGCCAACGGGCCGCATTCGCCGCCCGGGGCATCGTGTTTCCCGACGACTTCGTCTACGAGGACCTCAAGGACGAACCCAAGGACGTGAAGGGCTATTGGATGGGCAAGCTGGCAACCCTCCGTCCGGGCGTCACCGAACTGTTCATCCACGCCGGCATGGCCACCGACGAGCTGAAGGCCATCACCGGCAGCTGGAAGACCCGAACCGAGGAGTTCGAGGCGTTCACGCGGGACCCCGACGTGAAGTCGCTGCTGGAGCGCCAGAAGGTCGTCCGGATCGGCTGGCGACCTCTGCGCGAACTGCAGCGGCGGGAACGCAAGGGGCGCTGATCCGCCCGGCGCGACCACCGCCCGAGAGCCACTGGCCCATGTCCGAACCTCAGCGCAGACCCGGCTACAACGCCTCCCTCGACGGGGTGCGCGGCCTTGCCATCCTCGGGGTGTGGCTGTTCCACCTGCACCCGCCGCTGCTGCCGGGCGGGTTCCTGGGTGTCGACGCTTTCTTTGTGCTGTCGGGCTTCCTCATCCACGGGCTGATAGCCTCCGATCTCGAGGCAGGCCGCTTTTCCTTCCGGGAATTCTACCTCCGGCGAATCCTGCGGTTGCTGCCCAACGCCACGCTCACGCTCCTGGTCACGCTGGCGCTCTGGAACCTCTGCCTGCCGCCGAACTCGGCCATCCAACCGGGACTCCACGGGCTCTTCACGCTGGCCAACCTCTCGAACCTCTTCGTCTGGAGACACCTCGGCAGCTATTGGGGCGATGCCGCCGAGAATGCGCCGCTGACCCATTTCTGGAGCCTCGGCATCGAGGAGCAGTTCTACCTCTTCTTCCCCGCCCTGCTCTTCCTGCTGCATCGCAAACGTCGGCTGAACCTCGGAACCCTGACGGTGCCCGCGGTCCTGAGCCTCGCCCTGTGGATCCATGGTTCGAGGCACCATCCGGCAGGAACCTTCTACCTGCTGCCCACCCGCGCCTGGGAACTCCTGCTCGGGGCGGCCGCCGCGCAGTGGGCCCGGACGTCGTCCACCCAGGCCCGCCCGCACCCCGCCACCGGCTGGATCGGGCTGGGCGTGCTGCTCGGCAGCCTCTTGGCGGTGCCCCACGCCGATTCATCGCTGGGGGCCGTGGCCCTCATCCCGACCGTCGGCACCGCCGGCCTGCTGATGAGCCTGCGAGATCCGGGCCATCCCCTGGCCCGGGTGCTTGCGTGGTCACCGCTGGTCGGCCTGGGCATGAGGTCCTACTCGCTCTACCTTTGGCACTGGCCGCTGATCGTGCTGGGACGGCTGCTGGCCAGGCACCACGACCTGCCGGAAAGCACCGGCGCCCTGGCCGGAGGCATCACGAGCCTGGTCGCGGCCTCGATGGCCTACCGGGTGGTGGAGACCCCGTTCCGTGACCCGGGATGGCACCGTCCGCGGCGTCTGGCCTGGCTGGCCGGCGGGCTGGCCCTCACCGCCGTCCTGTGCGCGGTCTCGTGGGGTCGGCGGTCGGAGGTGGATCCGTTGGGACGCTTCGAGCCCATGACCTTCTCGGGCCGCCTCTACGACGGTTCGACGCCGCAGGATCCCCGCTGGAGCGAAGCCCCCCGCTATCGGGGGTGCCGCATCCCCGTGCCACCGGCCGACCGGCCGGCAGAACCGTGGCGCACCGGTGGCATCCGCCCCCCGGGCGAGACGGCAACGCCTCGCGTGGTGGTGCTCGGCAGTTCCCACGCCCTGATGTACTCGAAGCTCCTCGACGACCTGTGCCGGGAGCGTCGGCTGCCAGTGGCCTTCCTCGGGGCAGGCAATGGCATTCCGGCACTGTTCGTCAACCGGGGCAACCCGCTCCTGCCGGGTCCTGACGGCGGCACGGCCTTCGACGAGGCCCGGAAGGCCTGGCTGCGCACCTGGCGTCCCGAGGTGCTTTTCGTGGTGGACCGCTGGGACGCCCGCTCGCCCGAGGGTGCGACTCCGGCGCTGGAACGCGACCTGGCCGACTTCCTGGAGGAAGTGTGCCCGCTGGTCGGGACGGTGGTGCTGGTGACCCAGGTGCCGGTTCTGCGGGTCGGAGAGAGCGAGAACGTGCGCGCGTGGGTGCACTGGCGGCGCGGGCATTCCGAGGCCCTGCCGCGCCTGATGCCGGACTCCCGGGATCCCGGACGACGCCAAAGCGCCCGGATCCTCCGGCGGATGCAGGAGCGTTTCGCGAACGTCCGGGTGCTCGACGCCGCCGCCCGCTTCCAACGGGAGGACGGTTCGGTGCGCTACGCCGAGGGACGCCGGTTCTTCTACACCGACGACGACCACCTCAACGACACCGGGGCGGAGGAGGTCGCCGACCTGTTCCGGGCCCACCTGCCGGCCCGCTGAGGCATGCGGGTCAAAACCGGCCACCCGGACCGGCCAAGAGGCGCAGCGATCGGGGAGCCACCTCGAACCGCACCGGACCGAGGCCCAGCAACTCGCCGTCGAAGGCCAACGGTTGCTCGGGATCGGCCGACACCTCCAGCCACCGGCCCCGGAAGAACCGCACCTTCCGGTGACGGACGTGGGTGCCCCGGAGGAGGCGCACGAACTGCAGGGCCAATTCCAGCCGCCCGACCGCCTCGATCAGGGTCAGTTCCAGCACCCCATCGATCATCGAGGCCCCGGGGCCGATGCGCATGAGCCCGCCGCCGGCGACCGGCGCATTGCCGACCACCGCGACCACCGCGTGCGCAAGCTCCACCTCGCCCTGCTCCGAGCGCACCCGCAACACCGGTGGGCGAAACGAGAACAACGCGCGGAAGAACCCCGCCGAGTAGCACCACCGGGGGCCGAACCACCTCACGGTGCCCGGAGTGGTCTGGCGCAGGAGTTCCCCGACGAAGCCCACCCCGCCGAAAAGGATCGCGTGGCGGACCCGTGGGGTCGGCATGCCACCGGGAGCATTCCGCTCATGCCAGAGCACGCGGATCGTGTCGATGGCCACGGGCCGGGGCTGGAGGATGGCCTGCAGGGCGGCCTCGTCGCCGGCACCGGCCGAGCCGCACACGCCGGCGATCTGGGCGATGTCGTTGCCGCGCCCAAACGGCGCCACCGCCAGAACCGCGGTGGAACCGGACTCGATGAGGCCGCTGGCGACCTCGTGCACCGTGCCGTCGCCGCCGGCCGCGATCACCAGGCCGAAACGGCCCGCGGACTCCCGGGCCAGCTCGACCGCCTGGCCCGGGTGATCGGTGACCCTCACCTCACAGGCCACCCCGCCGGCGGCCAACCGCGCGACGAAGTGTTCCAGCCGCATGGCCTGCTCCCGCGAGGAGGCCGAGGCCGGGTTCCGGATCAGCAGGGCCTCGCGGGGTGGCTGGCTCATGGGCTCCTCCGGCTCACCGCCGCAACCAGGTGGCGTGCCGCGTGGGGATGCCCCCGGCGTTGAATTGGCGCTCGAAGTCGGTCTTCACCTCGAGCAGGCCCGCGGGTTCCTCGGCTGCGTCGAAATGCCCGGACGCCCCTTGGAAGACCTGAAGCATCTGCTCGAAGTAGGAGACGTCGTCGGTGCGGCAATGGAACCGGCCACCGGGAGCCAGCGCCCTGGCCGCCAGCACCGCGAAGGCGGGGTTGATGAGGCGCCGGTGATGGTGCCGCTTCTTGGGCCAGGGATCCGGGAAGTACACGTGGATGGCCGAAAGCGATCCCGGCGGGATCATCCAGTCCATCAGGTAGGTCGCCTCCAGGCGAAGCCCCCGGAGGTTGGACAGGCCCAGCCGGCGCCCCTTCCGGTCGATCTTCCGCAGGCGTCCAAACAACCGCTCGACGCCCAGGAAATTGACCCCCGGTTGGATCGCGGCGTACTGGAGCAGGAAGGAACCGTCTCCCGCCCCGAGCTCCAGCTCGACCGGGGCCCCGTTGCCGAAGAGGGCGGGGAAATCGAGAGGGCAGAGGATGTCGGGCCGGATGAGGATCGAGTCGGGGAAGAGGTCGGACGCCATGGCGACCCCGGGACGGTAGGGTCCTTCGGGCCGCCGAGGAAGGCCTCTGTTGGCCCCGCCCGGGTCTCGGCGCCACCTGCAGCCCTTCGCCGGGGTTGCCTTCGGCCGGCCTTCGCTGAACCTTGAGGGCATGCTCCGCCTCCTTGCCCTCCTGGCCATGGCCTGCGCGCTTGACCACGCTCGGGCCGCCACGGCGACCTCCTGGCCGATGTTCCGGGGAGACCCCGCCCAGAGCGGCATCAGCCCGGCGCGCCTGCCGGACAAACCCGTGCTCAAGTGGCGCCACAAGACCGGTGGTCCGGTCACGGGGACGGCGGCCATCGTCGACGGTGCCGTCTTCATCGGATCGGCCGATTCCAACGTCGTCTGCCTGTCGCTCGCCGACGGTTCCAGGCGGTGGAGCTTCCAGGCGGGGGGACCGCTCGAGGCCTCCCCCCTGATCCTCAATGGCCGGGTCTTCATCGGCGACACGCTGACCAACTTCTTCGCCCTCGACGCCGCGACGGGGGCCAAGGCCTGGAGCCGGGGGTTCGACGACAAGATCAAGAGCAGCGCCAATTGGATCGCCGCCACCAACGGCGCCTCCACGAATGTCCTCATCGGGGGATACGACTTCCGGCTCCACAGCCTGGATGCCGCCACAGGCCGGTCGAACTGGGTCTATGAGACCGGCAACTACATCAACGGGTCCCCGGCGATCTCCCGGGGCCGGACGGCCTTCGGCGGCTGCGACGCCCTCGTGCACGTGGTCGATGTCGTCGGGGGCCGGAAGCAGCGCGAGATCGAGGCCGGTGCCTACATCGCCGCCTCCGGGGCGATGGACGGCAACCGGCTGTACGTGGGCCACTACGAGAACGAGCTGCTCTGCGTGGATGTCGAGGAGGGGAAGATCCTCTGGAAGTACCGCGACCGGGCCTTTCCCTTCATGTCGTCGCCTGCCGTCACCGCCGACCGGGTGCTGGTGGGCAGCCGGGACAAGCGTCTGCACTGCGTGGACCGGGCCGACGGCAAGGCCGTCTGGACCTTCCAGACGCGGGGCAAGGTCGAAAGCTCCCCCGTGGTGGCGGGCGACCGCGTGATCTTCGGGTCCGACGACGGGCGCCTCTACATGGTCTCCCTGGCCGACGGCAAGGAACGCTGGAACTACGAACTGGGCCAGCCCGTGCAGAGTTCGCCCGCGGTGGTCGACGGACACCTGGTCATCGGCTGCGACGACGGGTTCGTCTACTGCTTCGGAGCGCCGCGTTGACACGACCCGGTCGGGAGGCGCCTGCTCACGCCGATCACCGGAAACCTCCCGAGGCCCACCCCACCGATGTCTCAACCGCCCCAGGACCTGGCCCTGAGTGCCAACCTTTCCCCGGCCGAGGAACGCTTCGAACGCATGCGCAGGCGTGTCGGCCGGTATGCCGCCCCGGCGGTCTTGGTGATCCTGTGGCTGCTGCCATTGCCCGGGTTGTCCGAGGCGGCGCGTCACCTGTTCGCCATCGTGGCGATGGCCCTGACGCTCTGGATGACCGAGGCCATCCCGCTGGCGGCGACGGCACTCCTGGCCCCCTCGCTGTGCGTCGTGGCGGGGCTGGGTCCGGCCCGGGAGATCTTCAAGCCGTTCGCCGACCCGATCATCTTCCTCTTCATCGGCAGCTTCATGATGGGCGAGGCCATGCTGAAGCACGGGCTCAACCGGCGCTTCGCCTTCAGCCTCCTGGCCATGCCCTGGATCGGCGGCAGCCCGGGGCGCCTGTATGCGGGCTTCGCGGGAATCACCGCCGTGACCTCCATGTGGGTGTCGAACGCGGCCACCACGGCCATGATGCTGCCCATCGGACTGTCCATCCTCGCCGAACTGGGCTCTCACCAGGGGATGGCCAACTACCGGGCCACCCCCTATGCCGCCGGACTGATGCTGATGACGGCCTTCGCCGCGTCGGTGGGCGGTCTGGCCACGCCCATCGGGACGCCGCCCAACCTGATCGGGATCGGGGCCATCGAACGGATCCTCGGCCACCAGGTCACCTTCTTCCAGTGGATGAGCCTCGGCCTGCCGGTGGCGATCCTGCTCGCGGGATTCCTGGTCTGGCGCTTCAGCCGGCACTGCCCGTTCCCCCCGCTGTCCCTGGCCAACCACCGGCATTGGATCCTGACCGAACGCGCCAACCTGGGCCCTTGGAGCCGGGGTGAACGGAACGTGGTCGGTGTG
>JBIKMQ010000079.1:0-7769 GCA_044359215.1 Candidatus Chromulinivoraceae bacterium | reverse complement strand
GCCTTGGCCGAAGGCGAGGCCAGCAGGCGATGGGCGTTGTCGAGCGAGCGCAGGAGCGACTCCTTCTGGTGGCCGCTGCCCAATTGGCCGACGGGGGACGCCTCGAGGAGCCTCCGGTAGAAACGGTCGCGGTTCTCGAAGCGCGACGGGCTCATGCCCTGCGGCGGCGTCACCACGTCCTTGGCCGCATCGGGGAACGGCACGTTGAAGGGGCCGAACTCGCTGCCGAGGAACCCGGCCGAGGTGAAGGCCTTGAGTTCCTCGCCCTCGCCCACGTCGAGCCGCTGCCCGATGTTGATGAAGGCCGGCACGGCCGGGTTCTTCGGGCCCAAGGTCCGGGCCATCATCGCCCCGATGTGCGGGCAGGCGACCGACTGGGGCGGCGCATAGCCCGTGTGCCAATGGAACTGGTGGCGAGAATGCAGGATGAACCCGAGGTCACCCGCCGTGTAGGTGCGGATGAGGGTGCCGCGGTCCATCACCTTGGCCACCCGCTCGAGCCCCTGGCTGATCCGCAGGCCGTCGACCGCCGTGGGGATCGACGGGAAGGTCGAGAGGACCGTGTTGGGGTTCATGCCCTTCTCGTAGGGCGTGTAACGCTTGGGGTCGAAGGTCTCGGTGGAGGCCATGCCGCCACCCATCCAGAGCACGATGATCGTGTCGGCGGTGGCGGGCGGCCGCAGGTCGCCCGCCCCGTCGGCGGCGAGGGCCTGGCGCGGGAATCCGGCGCCGAGGGCGCCCAGGGTGGCGGCGCTGAGTCCCTTCACGAACTCGCGTCGGGTGAAATCCAGGGTCTTCATGGTGGGAGGGTCCTTAGGGGATCGATCGGCTGTTTCCTTGCGCAGTCAATGGGTCAACTGGAATTCGGGCAGCAGGGCCACGCTCCAGAGCAGGTCCTCGACGCCCTCGGCCCTCGGCTTATCGCCGACCAACTCGAGGGTCATGGCCAACTCCTGGCGGGTCGGCGGCCGGCAAAGGCCCTGGCGGAAGACCTGTTGGGCGAGCGACCGTCCATCCGGGTGGGTGGCCACCAGCTTCTCGGAGCCCCGCTTGAGCAGCTTGGCCAGCGTGTCGCCATTGGTCAGCTCCAGGGCCTGCAGGGTGGTGGCCAGCGACTGGCGCGTGGTGACGACCTGCTCCCGGTTGGGCCGGCCAAGGGCCAGCGCCAGCGGATCGGCCGGGATCAGCGAGGCCCGGACGGAACCATGCACCTGACGCCCCGACACATTCTGGGCCAGGGTCGCCTCGACATTCCAGGGGGCCATGCCCGGGACACCGAGGATGGAGGCCGCGACCCAACCCTCCGAGGCCGGCAAGGACTGCCAGGAACCGGCGGGGTGGGTGCTGACCTTCCAGGAGGCGTCGCTGCCGAAATCCATCACGACCTCGGCGGACGCGCCGGAGGTCTTGCCGGGTTTTCCGGCGGGAACCTTGGCGGAGGCCGGCGAGGCCTGCCGGACCCTCGCATAGGCGAGGACGCCCGCGGGGTTCGGACCGTCACCGCCGTTGACCGCCTCGATGGCCAGCTGGTTGGTGCCCACGCGGAGCTGGCCCCGGAGATCGTAGACGCTGGATTGCATCCAGTCGGACGCCTCGGCCCCGCGCACCCGCTTGCCGTTGAGGAAGACCCGAGCCGAGTTGTCGGCATGCACGAAGAGGGTCGCCTCGGAGGGGATCGCATCCAGCACCCAGTCCTTGCGGAAGGCGTTGGTGCCGGGCGGTACACCCCGGGTGGCGGCATGGACATCGCTCCAGATCCAGAAGGCGGAGGTCGACAGGGAGCGAGCCTCGCCGGGTTCGGCCAGCAGGCGGTCGAGGTCGCCCGAGGGCTTGTCGGCCCAGACGCCGGTGATGGAACCGAGGGCGTCCCGGAACTGCTCGGCGCTCAGGCGGCGGACACCCGGTCCACGGAAGGTGTAGGCCGCCTCGGGCTTCTCGGGCAGGTCGACCGTCGGCATCTGGTAGGCCCGCGAGGTGAGGATGAGCCCGAGGGTGCGCTTGAGGTCCCAATGGTGCTCGACGAGGTCTTCGGCCAGCCAGTCCAGCAGGTCCGGATCCCAGGCGGCGTTCTGCATGACGTCGAGGGGCTCGACGAGGCCCCGGCCCATCAGCCGGGCCCAGAGCCGGTTGACGATCGTGCGGGAGAGCCGTCCGTTCTCGCGTTGGGTGATGAGCCGGGCCAATTGCTCGAGACGGTTGGTCTTGGGGGCCTTGGCATCGACCGCGCCGAGCTCGGGAAAAAGGAACCGCAGCGGGGCCACCTTGCCGGTGGGCTTGTCACACTGGACCATCTCCAGGGGTCCGTCGGCGTAGATTCCGGCCAGGCCGTAGGCGTCGCTCAGGCGCCAGTCGTCGATGAAGGAGTCGTGGCAGGAGGCGCACTTCAGGTTCACCCCCATGAACACCTGGCCGATGTTCTGGGCGGCCTGCAGCGGCGGGGTCATCGAGGCGTTGACCGTGCCCCGCCAGACGATGCCCTTGGTGAAGCCCTCGCTGCCGGCCACCGGGTTGACCAGCTCCCGGACGAACCGGTCGTAGGGCATGTTGTCCAGGAGCGCCCGGTAGAGCCACGGGCTGATCTGCTTGCGACCGCCATCGATGTAGCCGGTGCCGGCGTAGTCGTTGCGGAGCAGGTCGTTCCAGAAGGTCAGCCAGTGCTGCGCGTAGCGCGGCCGGTCCTCGAGCAGCCGCTGGACCAGGCGGCCCCGCGGGTCGCCCCGGCGATCCTTGAGGAACGCCTCCTGGGCCTCCGGGGTCGGCAGCAGGCCGGTGACATCAAGGGAAGCCCGACGCAGGAAGACCCGGTCGTCCACGGTCTTCGGGGCCTTCAGGCCGTTCCGGGAAAAGTAGGCCTCCGTGAACCGGTCGACCGGATGGGTGGCCCGACCGGGAGGCAGGTCGGGCCGGCGGGGCTTGAGGTTGTTGGGGGGCGGCTGGGCGAAGGAAACCTGCGGATCCCAGTCGAGGCCCTGGTCGACCCAGGCCCGCAGGATCGCCACCTGGTCGCGGGTCAGCTTGGTGCCCTTCTGGGGCATGACCGAATCGGGATCGGTGCCGGCCACGAGGTGGATGAAGTGGCTGCGCGCGCTGTCGCCGACCACCACCGCGGGACCCGACTCGGCCGGTTTGAGGAAATCCGCGCGGGAGTCGATCTTCCAGTCGCCGTTGGCCTTGCCGCGACCGTGACACTTGACGCACGCGCCCTCGAGAATGGGCTGGACGTCCTTCCGGAAGTCCACCTTGCGGGCCGTGGCGGCGGGCAACTGGGCGATCGCCTCGGGCGTCGGGCCCGCGGCGCGGGCCGCAAAAATCCCAAGGAAACCCAGCAACGCCAAGGCACGGAGCCGACCGGAGGAATTCACGCGCCGACTATCTTCCCGCCGCGCCGGTTCGGCAAGCACCGGGGCGACGCCACCGCCACCACCACGGCGCATCCCGAGATCGCTCCCGGGATGCCCCGCCCGTCCCGACTCCCTGCCACGGATGGATCACTCGGCCACCGCCACACGGTAGAATCTCCGGGCGTCCGTGGCGGCGGAATCGGTCATCGTGGCGGAATCCCCCGTGGCGGTCACCCGTTCCGCAAGCGGGATCCACGCCGTGGCCGGGAGGCCGTCGGAGTACTCCAGCCGGTAGGTGGTTCCAGGCTGTGAGACCCATCGGAGGGTCGCCCCGCCAGCGCCGTGGGCAATGGACCTGAGCACCGGCACCGGCGGCACCATCGGCCCCTGGCAACCGGCCCGCGCAGAGACCCCGGTGCCACGGCATCCATCCTCGGCCAGCGCTTCCACGAAGTCCCGGTCGGGGTCCTCGCCCCAGCCCGCCGGCGCCGGCACGGCGAAGACTGCCGACTCCCCCGGGGCGAGGGGCACCGGACCAAAGACACGGACGGGCGCGCCCACGGTGCCCAGACGGAGGACCTGCGCATGGACCAGCAGGACGTTCCCGGAGTTCGTGAGGCTGCCCAGGAGCACGCGGGGTTCACCAGCCGCACCGGTGGATGCCGGGCAGTGCAGCGCCAGACCGAGCCTCGGGAAACTCCGCTGGGGACACACCGTGGTGCAGGTGTTGGAAACCCGCGCCCCATCGCAACGGTCGACCGCGCTGGCGGTGACGGTGTCCACCAGATCGCAGGATTCGAGCGGTGCGATCCCGACCACGGTGTAGTCGGCCGACTCGCCCGGCTGGAGGGTGATCGGTCCGAGGATCGGGGTCCCCTCGACGGGGACGTTGTGGACGACCCGGACATCCACCAACGCGACGTTCCCGGTGTTGCGGACGGTGCCGACCGCACGATAGGGCTGCCCGAAGAGCGGTGCCTCCTGCGGGCAGGCCTGCGCCACGACGATCCCCGGAGCCACCGGCGCATGGGAGCAACGGAGGTTCATGGCCGAGGTCACCACCTCCCCGCAAAGGGTCTTGCCATCGGCACGCACGGTCTCCTGCCCGCAATCCCCGGGCTCGGCCACGAACGATTCGATGAACGGAACGCTCTGGCCCGGAGCGAGGACGAGGGGTCCAAGCAAGGGCACATCCCCGGAACGGCTGCCGCGGACGTACACCTCCACGAGGGTGGTGTCTCCGAGGTTCATCACCACGCCCTCGGAATCCGTCCTCAGGCCGGGAACGACCGGCAACGACGGACAGTTCTTGGCGACGACCAGCTGGGCGTTCACCACGACCGGATGGATGACGGTCCCCGAATCGAACACGCGCTGGCCGGTGCAGAGATCCGTCCCGGCCGCCGTCACCGTGCCGGAGACCCGGCAGGCGTTCGTGGGCACCGTGAAGCTCCCGGAAAACGGTCGGGACTCCCCGGGAAGGAGCACGGGGACCTGCAGCAAGGCCAGGGCCCCGGTACGGTTGTGGACCACCACGACATCGCGCAGGGCCACGGGCCCGACGTTCCGGACCCTGCCCTGGAACGTCAGGACACCAGCGGGCACCGGGACCGACGGGTTGTCCTCTTGGACGACCTCCAGCACGGCACGGGTCGGCAGCTGGCAGGTGCCGCTGGTGAAAGCGGTGACCATCTCCCCCGAACAGGCGACGCTGGCCTCGGCGCTCAGGAGCATCGTCAGGGTGCACGCCCCGTCGGGCGCCGCGAGACCGCGCCTTCGGAACGACACGCTCTGGCCAGGTTCCAGACGGGCCACCGAGAAGACCGGCGGCTGCTGCCCTCCGGGGCGCCTGCCGATCGCATCCCAGGTCGCCCGTCCCCCGTGGAGACCCAGGGCGACTCCGCGAACGACCCGCCCCTCGAGCCCCACAAGCGCGGCGGGGACCTCGAGCCGGACCCATTGGCCCGCTGCGGGAAGCGGTCCCATGGGACGCAGGGCCGGGGAACCGTCGATGCCGAAAGGCAGCAGGTTCTCGCCCCAGTAGGCTCGGTGCTCCCAACTGCCGTCGTTCCACTGGATCATCACTTGGCGGGGCGGATGCTCCGGATCAAGGAACACGTGGGCCACCAGCACGTCGGATCGGCCGACCGACAATCCCCGCGAATCTCCGGTGAAGAACAACTGGTGGAATCCGTCCGCCAGCGCGGACTGCCAGCCGTGGTAGCCGTTGAGCCGGGGCGATTCGACCCTTGCAGGTTCCCAGGAGTCCCCGCCGGTGGCCTGTGGGACCACACCGGCGGGAAGCTGGTCGTCGAACCAGAGCTCGGTTCCCTGGCCGCCCCAGGCGCCGACCTGCGACTCCGTCACGGTCACGTTGGTCAGCACCAGGGTGCCCGTGTTCCTCAACAGCGCATCGTAGCCGGGGACATCCCCAGGGTATCCCGGGTCCAGCCGGCAGATCTGCGAGATCTCCAGCCCCCCGGCCGTGACGAGGGGGCAGGCGAGCGAATCCGATCCGTTCACCGGCAGGCCGCTGCAGGCATCCACTCCGACGGCGGCGACCTCAAGACGGACGCCGCACTCGTCGACCGAGGTTTGGCGCCGGATCGTGAAGGACGCCGACTCCCCAGGATCGAGGCGTTCACGCGACAGCAAGGGTGGATTCGCGCCCGGGGCCCCGGGGATGCCCACCACGACCTGCCGCAGGGTGACATCCCCGTTGTTGCGGACCGAGCCGGAGCACACCACCTCGCCCCCCGGCACCACCGCCTTGGCCGGGCACGCCATGGCGACCGCGAGGGCGGGTGATGTGGCGACGGGACAGGCCAGGGACCCGATGGCGCCCACCGACTGGCCACGACACGCATCGACGCCCGCGGCGACCACTCGGACCGGTGTCTGGCAGGACTCCACCGCAGGCACCCGGTAGTCTCCGCTGAACGGTACCGACACCCCCGGCAGCAGGCTGGTCTGGACCCTGACGGTCACCGTGGAATCCGGGAGCACCCGCGCGATGGAGAGGTTGCGCACCTCGACATTGCCCCGGTTCCTCAACGTGCCGGAGAATGTCCGCAAACCACCGGGGACCACGGCGTTGGTGGAACAGTCCAGCTCCAGCGAGAGCTCCGGCAGGAAGACCTCCGGGCACGGCGACGCGGCCACGACAGCGGAGGGCGATGCGGCGGCGGGCTGTGCGGCGGCGGCAGCAGCAGCAGCGGCGGCCGCGACGGCTGGACCGCACGATGCCGCCATCCAAAGGCAGGCACTCAGGAACCACCGGATCGCCACCCCCCGGATTCCGGGGTGCGGATGGTTGGGCGTCGTGGCGGGAGTCGGATGGACGGCAGAGACCGCGGTCCGACCGGAAGAACGTGGGTGCAAGTTCATGGGGATGGTGGGCTGGAAGCCGACATGCCCCGAACCCAGCCTTGCCGCCTGGCGTGGACAAGGGAGTCCGACGGACTGTCGACCGGGAAACCATCGATCCTGACCGTGGAAATCCCTCCTCGGGAATCTCCCCAGGCGCCGGTGGGGGCCGGGCTGTCGCTCAGGAGCGGAAACGCACCACGAAGTCCCAGAGGAGTTTGCCGGACAGCAACACCACCATGGAGAGGAAGATCGGTCGGATGAGGCTGGCGCCTCCCCGGACGGCCACCCCGGCGCCCAGGCGGCCACCGATCATCTGGCCCAGGGCCATCGCCACCCCCTCACCGAACCGCACCTGACCCGCCGCGAGGAAGAACGCCAGCGACGAGAGGTTGCTGGCGAGGTTCATGGCCTTGGTATGGGCCGTGGCCGTCAGCAGGTTCCACCCCATCAGAAGCAGGCCGGCCATGGTCCAGAAGGTGCCGGTGCCGGGTCCGAAGAAGCCGTCGTAGAAACCCAGCAGGAGGCCGACTCCCATGGCGAACAAGTTCCGGGTTTCGCTCGCCGCATCGGCGGAGATCCACCCGCCCCCCGGTCCCGAGGCACGCCAACGCAGCAACGCGCCTGCAAGCGCCGATGGGCGCGACTCGCGACCGAGGTCAGGCTTCAGGGCAAGCCATGTGGCGATGCCGATCAGTAGCCCCGGGATCACCGGCCGCAGGATCTGAGAGTCCATCCGGCTCACACAGAACGCTCCAGCCAGCGCACCCACGGCGGTCGCAGCCACCCCGGGGGCGACGTCCCGCCACCGCAACAGGCCGTGCCGGGCGTACTGCACGGTGGCCATGGTCGTCCCGAGGGAGGATTGGAACTTGTTGGTGCCCAGGGCCACCTGCGGCTCCAGCCCCGTGGCCAGGAGCATGGGCACGGTCAAAAGCCCGCCACCGCCGGCGATGGCGTCCACCCATCCGGCCACGAGGCCGGTGGCGAAGAGGACCGGGTACCATTCCCAGGAGAGGTCCATGTCGGAGGGGGAAAATCGTCGTGCCGCCGGAGGCGAAG
>JBIKMQ010000078.1:0-7779 GCA_044359215.1 Candidatus Chromulinivoraceae bacterium | reverse complement strand
GCACATGGACCTTGTTCTCCACCGCGTAGAACCCGAACTCGTCGGTGCCGCCGTGGACGGTGCCCGGCTTGATGCCGCCGCCGGCCATCCAGATCGTGTATCCGTGGGGATGGTGGTCGCGGCCGATCTGGTCCGGGCGCAGGGCTCCCTGCATCATCGGCGTGCGGCCGAACTCCCCGCCCCAGAGGACGAGGGTCTCGTCAAGCAGGCCGCGCTCCTGGAGGTCCTTGATGAGGGCGACCGAGGGCTGGTCGGTCTCCGCACAGCGCTTCTTGAGGTCGAAGACCAGGTTCCCGTCGGGACCGCCATGGTGGTCCCACCCCCGATGGTAGAGCTGCACGAAGCGTACCCCGCGCTCGACCAGACGACGCGCCAAGAGGCAGTTGTTGGCGAAGGACGCCCGGCCCGGGGTCGTGCCATAGGCCTCATGGACCCGGGTCGACTCGCCCGAGATGTCCATGACCTCAGGCACGCTGGTCTGCATGCGGTAGGCCAGCTCGTAGGAGGCGATCCGGGTCTGGATCTCGGGATCCTGCAGCACGTCGTACCTGGCCTGGTTGAGGTCCTTCAGCACGTCCAGGGTCTGCCGGCGACGTCTCCGGTCCATGCCCGGGGGATTCCCGACATAGAGCACCGGATCGCCTTGCGAGCGCAGGGTGACCCCCTGGTGCACGGTGGGAAGGAACCCGCTGCCCCAGGCCGCGTTGGTCAGGGGCTGCCCCACGCCGGTCATCAGGACCACGAAGGCCGGAAGGTCCTTGTTCTCGCTGCCCAACCCGTAGCTGAACCACGAGCCCATGCCGGGCCGTCCCGCGAGCTGGGCCCCGGTGTTCATGAAGAGCGTGGCCGGGTCGTGGTTGAAGGCCTCGGAATGGAAGCCCTTCACGAAACAGACCTTGTCGGTGATCGACGCCAGGTGCGGCATGAGCTCGCTGACCCACGCACCGGACTTGCCGTGCTGGGCGAACCGGTAGGGCGATGCCAGCAGCTTGGACTCCTTGCCGATCTGGGCCAGGCGGATGTTCTTCACCAGCGCCTCCGGCACCTTCTGCCCATTGCGCTTGGTCAGCTCGGGCTTCGGGTCGAACAGGTCCAGGTGCGAGGGCCCACCCGACTGGAACAGGTAGATGATGTTCTTGGCCTTCGGGGCGAAATGCAGGGTCCGCAGCGCCGGGCCGGTGTCCATGGCCCGCGGGGTCGCCGCCCGGAGCGACGGATTCAACAGGCTGCCCAGCGCCAGGGCCCCGATGCCCGTGCCGCAATCCCGCAGGAAGCGGCGCCGGGTGGCGTTCTTCAGGGACTCAAGGACCGGGGAACCGGGATCCTGGCCGGGCAGCTGCGGGTTCATGGATCGGAAAATGGCCCTGCCGGCCGTGGCAATCAAGCACCGTGCCGGTCGGCCCGCGGGAGCTCACTCCTCGGGGAACTCGTAGGAATAGATCGGGTCGAGCGCATGGCCCGGCTCCATCTTGGTGACGGTCTTGAGGCGCCCGGTGTGGATGTCGTAGATCCACCCGTGCAGGGTCGGCTGCTGGCGGCGCTTCCAGGAAAGCTGCACGAACGACAACTCGGCCAGGTTGTGGACCTGCTCCGCCACGTTGAGCTCCACCAGGCGCTCGATGCGGCGCTCCTCGTCGGGGATGGCGTCCAGCTCGGCCGCGTGGGTGCGATACACGTCCTTGATGTGCCGGAGCCACTTGTTGATGAGTCCGAGATGCAGACGGCTCAGGGCCGTCTTGACGCCACCGCAGCCATAGTGGCCGCAGACGATGATGTGCTTCACCTGCAGGACCTCCACGGCGTACTGGACGACGCTGAGCATGTTGAAGTCCGTGTGCACCACCATGTTGGCGACGTTGCGGTGGACAAACAGTTCGCCCGGCTCCACCCCGGTGACCTCCTCGGCCGGGACCCGGCTGTCGGAGCAGCCGATCCACAGAAACTCCGGCTTCTGGCCGCCGGAATACCGGGTGAAGAAGTCCGGGCGCAGGCTCATCTTGTCGGCGACCCAGGCCTGGTTGTTCAGGAGCAGTCTCTGGTAGCTCTTCATCGGTTTGGATCCTAATTGCGGGTGATTCCCTGGATGCTCCGACACTCCGTCTGGATGCCACGGTGCGACGCCGACTCGCAGAATTCGCGGATCACCTCCACCGCGTCGTGGTCGACGTAATGGGCCCGCACTCCGTCGATGACGAGCCGGGACCCGTCGGGCACCTCGCGGAGCCTGGCCTTGAGCTCCTGCTTGTTGACGAAGGTGAGGTCCTTGTTGAAGCGGATGAGGTGGTCGTCACCATCCCGGACCACCGTCATGGCCGTGCGCGTGTAGGCGCGCATGACGAAGAAGACGCTGACGCCGAGGCCGATGAGGATGCCCTTGAGCAGGTCGGTCAGCACGATGCCGACGATCGTGATGGCAAAGGGAAGGAACTGGGACCATCCCTCCTTCCACACCGACCGGATGATCTTCCAGGACGAGAGCTTGTAGCCCACCGACAGCAGGATGGCCGCCAGGCAGGCCAGCGGCACCCGGTTGAGCAGCGCCGGGACGAGCAGCACGGCCATCAGGAGAAGCAGGCCGTGGACGATCGACGAGAGGCGGGTCCGGGCCCCGGCGTAGACATTGGCCGAGGACCGGACGATCACCGAGGTCACCGGGAGTCCACCGAGCAGGCCGGAGAAGAAGTTGCCGATGCCTTGGGCGCGAAGCTCGGCGTTCGGATCGGAGATGCGCTTCTCCGGGTCGAGCTTGTCGACCGCCTCGAGGCTCAGCAGCGATTCCAGGCTGCCCACGATGGCAATGGTCAGGGCCACCTTCCAGACCATGGGATCCGCAATCCGGGCGAAGGCGGGGGTCTGGAGGGCGGCCAGGACCTCCCGGATGGAGCCCATGACCGGCAACTCCACCAGGTGATGACGTGCGGCCTGCAGCACCCAGGACGGGGCGACCGACTTGAAGGCCTCGTTCATCAGGGTGCCAAGCACCACGCACACCAGCGGGGCCGGCAGCAACGAGGCCCACCGGCGACGCTTGATGGCCGGGTGATCCCAGCCGAAGAGGATGGCCAGCGACACGACGCTGATAAGGATCGCCCCGTGATTGAGCGAGCCCACCGACTCGGCCATCTCGTTGAAGGTGTTGAGATGGTCGGGCTGCTGGAAGCTCTCGTCGCCGACGTAGTCGTTGTCGTCACCGAGGGCGTGGGGGATCTGCTTGAGGATGATGACGATGCCGATGCCGGCGAGCATCCCCTTGATGACCATGTTCGGGATGAAGTCGCCGATGACGCCGGCCCGCAGGAACCCGATGCCGAGCTGGAGAACACCGGAAAGCAACACCGCGAGGGCGAAGGCGGGGAAGGATTTGAGCTCCTCGATCGCCTTGAGGACAATCACCGCCAGGCCGGCCGCCGGACCGCTCACGCTGAGCTCGGAACCGGAGAAGAACGCCACGACGATGCCGCCGACCACCCCGGCGATGATCCCGCTGAGCAGCGGGGCCCCGGAGGCCAGGGCGACGCCCAGGCAGAGCGGCAAGGCCACCAGGAACACCACCAGGCCGGCTGGCAGGTCGGCCGAGGACGACGCCAGGCTGGGGAGACGGAACCACGATCGGGTTCCGGGTCGCGAGATCATGGGTTCGGGGGATGCCATTCGGAAAATGATGATTCTGCGGTGCGGAGCGACAGGATGCCCCCGAGCCGGGACCTGTTCCCGCGAACGAAAGGTCGGGCCGCCGACCGATTCAAAAGAGTCCGGACTGGGGGATCGGTAGGACTATTCGAACCAGCCCCCCGTTTGTCAACCGGGTGAAGCCTCGGAGGGCGGCTCCCCCGGCGGGCTCAGGCGCCGTATTTGTCGAACATGCGGCCGTTGGCCTGCATGAGGCGGATGAGGTACTTGGCCTCGAAGATGCCGAGCGAACCGGAGTTGGCCCCGGTCTCGGTGAAGCGCTCCAGCTTGTCGCTGCCGCTGATCTCGGAATGCAGCAGCACCGGCTGGGGGTGCCAGGAGTGCCCCTTGACGGCCACCGGGGTGGAGTGGTCGCCGGTGATGGCGAGCACGTCCGGCTTGCGGGCGAGAAGGATCGGGAGGGCCGCGTCGAAGTCCTCGATGGCCTTCACCTTCGCCGCGAAGTTGCCGTCCTCGCCGGCCTTGTCCGTGTACTTGTAGTGGATGAAGAAGAAGTCGTACCGGTCGTAGTCCTGCACGTAGCGCTCGAACTGCTGGGCGATGGTCTCCGGTCCCTCGATCTTCACCATGCCGACGAGCTGGCTGAGGCCCTTGTACATCGGATACACCGCGATCGCGGCCGCCTTGAGCCCGTAGCGCTGCTCGAAGGTGGGGATGTCGGGCTGGTGGGCAACGCCGCGCATGAGGAACCCGTTGGCCGTCTTCTCGGCCGCCAGGAGCGGGAGGGCCAGCTGGTAGAACTCGGTGATGAGCTGGGCGACCTTCTTTTGGCCGGCGCTCTTCGGGTCCACCGGCCGCGCCTCGGCGATGGGCAGGCCCTCGCGGTTGGGATCGGTGTCCGTCAGGGGCCCCTCGAGGCCCTTGCCCCGGAACACCACGACGAAGCGGTGCTCCTTGCCGGGGTAGATGTGCACCTCGGTCGAGCCGATCTTCTGGATCTTGGAGGCCAGGATGCCGCACAGGCGCTCGCAGACCTCGGTGGGGATCCGGCCGGCGCGCCGGTCGGTGACGATGCCCTTGGAGTCCAGGGTGCAGAAGTTGGCCCGCGCCGCCACATCGCCATTCTTGAGCTCGATGCCCAGACCGAGCGTCTCGATGACCCCGCGGCCGACCTCCCACTCGATGGGATCGTAGCCGAAGAGCGCCAGATGGCCCGGCCCGGAACCCGGGGTGATGCCCGGCGCGACCGGGATCATCCGGCCCTGTGCGCACCCGGAGCGGGTGAGGGCGTCGAGATTCGGGGTCCGCGCCGCCTCCAGGGGCGTCATCCAGTTCTGGGATCGGGTGGCCAGGTCTCCCAGGCCATCCAGGACGATGAGGGCCATCTTGGCACCGGTCTTGACCTGGAGTTTCGCGTAGACGGAATCGAGTGTGCTCATGGTGGAGAGGGACATGCGGGAGGGTGGGCAGGCGTCATGGTGGGACACCTGCCGGCTCCTGGGCGCCGACCCTGTTGGCCGGCCGGCCGGTCGTCAACGAGACTTTGGGCCGGAATTTTGAGTCAGGATTTTGGGCCGGGATTGGCCCCCGACGGCCGGAGGGCAGTCGTCGTGGACGCCCGCCAGGGGACGTTCCAGGACCCGGGAGGACTCACTTCTTGAACCAGCCCTTCGACTTCGGCGCGGGCGCCGGCGGGGACTCCGGCTTCACGGGCACCCGCTCGAGGAAGCGGTTGAGGTCGTTCTCGGAGATCGAATTGGTGAGCAGCGAGGCCTTGTGGGTCTCCGGTGTCGTCAACTGGGCCAACTGGGACGGCGCCTTGAGGATGTAGGGCGTGAGGAAGATGAGCAGCTCGGTCTTGGCGTCGCTCTTGGCGCGGGTCTTGAAGAGGTTGCCCAGGCCGGGGATGTCGCCCAGGTAGGGCACCTTCTTCTCGGTCTGGGACTGGTTGTTGGAGATGAGCCCGCCGATGACGACGGTCTCGGCATGCGGCGTGACGACCACGGTGTCGGCCGAGCGCACGTTGATGTAGGGCGCCGAGACATCCTCGGAGAGCGACTGACGCTCGTTGGCCGAGACCGAGGAGATCTGCGGCTGGACGATCATCTCCACCTGGCCGTTGGCGCCGATGAAGGGCGTGACATTGAGGATGATGCCCACGTCGTTGTAGGTGACGTTGATGATGGGGATGACGTTGGCGCCGGAGGTGGCGTAGGAGACGCCGCTGGGCAGCGGCACCTGCTGGCCGACGACGATGCGGGCGAGCTGTCCGTCGCGGGCGATGATCGAGGGACGCGACAGCACCTGCGCCTTGCCCGAGGTGGCCATGGCGCGGAGCGTCGCCTGGAACTCCGACCCGGCGATCTGGTACAGCCCGCCGGCCCCGCCCCCGGTCGCCGACGGGGTCAGCGCCGAGCCCATGGAGGAGCCCAAGCCGTTGAGGTTGGTCGTGACGTTGTTCACGCCCGAGAGGCCAAACACCGTGCCGGCGCCGCTGCTGACGTTGTTGCCGATGTTGTTCTTGGCCCATGCGCCCTCGACGCCAAGCTCGGAGCCGTTGTTCCGCTGGACCTCCATGAAGACCACCTTGATGAGCACCTGGGGCTTGGGCGAGTCGAGGTTGCGCAGCACGTTGCTGATCTGCAGGGCCGTCAGCGAATCGGCGATGACCACCAGGTTGTGGGTCTGGGGATCGACCGAGATCAGGGCGCTGCCGACCGTGCCGTTGTTGTTGTAGAGACCGGAGGAACCGCCACCGCGGTTGCCGCCGCCCCCACCAAACCCGCCACCGCCGCCACCACCAAACCCTCCGAAGCCGCCACCACCGCCCCCGAACCCTCCTCCGCCGCCGCCCCGGCCCTGTTGGGCGGAAATCGGCAGGCTGATGGCCAGCGCCAAGGCCAAGGCCAGGAGGATCGGCGACCACGCCGGGAGCCGGAGGATCGAGGCCATCCCACGCGGGGAGCAGACAAGGTGAGATCCGGGGAATTTCATGGGGAACGTGTTGGGGTGCGCGGGGTTGGAGGATGTCAGAAGAGCTGGCCGCCGCGGCCGCCGCCGCCGCCGCTGTTGCCGAAGGTGCCGGTGCCCCCGGAGCTGTTGCCCATCGTCTGGTTGTTGTTCTGCTGGCGTTGCATGAGGGCGCTGTTCTGGTTGTTGCCCGTGGTGCCGGCCCGGCCCGAGGTGGTGCTCTGGAACATGTTCTGGAGCACCTGGGCGGCCTGCTGCGGATCGCCGTTCTCCAGCCGGAAGACATGGACCTGCTGGTCGCGGGTCGAGGGCACGTCGAGTTCGCGGACCATGCCCGCGATCTGGCCCATGAGGTCCTTCGAGGCGGTCACGATCACCGAGGAGGTCCGGGCGTCGGCTACGGCCAACACCTGTTGGGCCCGCTTGATGCGATCGTTCTGCCCGGAGGACGAGGAGCCGCCCCGGCCACCGCCACCGCCATTGCCGCCACCGCCACCCCCGCGTCCGCCGAACCCGCCCATCATCGCCGCGAAGCCTCCGGCACCGCCGCCGAAGGGCCCACCGCCGAAACGCACCGGAGCCTGGTTGTTGTTGCCGGAGCCGCTGCTGCTCGGGAAGACCCCCGAGAGGGCCGTGGCCACATCCGTCGGGCTGGCATGCGTGAGGTGGAAGACGCGGATCTCGGTCTCCGCCTCGGCGCTGGAGTCGATGGCCTTGATGATCTCCACCATGTGCCGGATGTTCGACTGGGTGTCGGTCATCACGATGGAGTTGCCGGCCGCGTTGGCCACGAAGGTGGCCTGCGGCGAGATGAAGGAGGTGAGATCCTTGGCGAGCTGGTCGGCCTCGACGTAGCGGATCGGGATGATCTGCGTGACGATCTCGTCGTTCTTCGGGATGAGCCGCGGGTCGTTGCTCACCTTGACCGGGATGTTCCGGCTCTTGGCGGTGGTGCGATCGACGATGGTGAGGGTGCGGCCGTCGCGGATGGCCGCCAGGCCGTTCTTGTTGAGCACCGTGTTGAGGAAGTCCACGGCCTCATCCTGGCTCAGCGGCTTGGCACTGATGACGTTGACCGTGCCCTTGACCGGGGCCTCGAGCACGATGATGAAGCCCGCGGCCTCGCTGAGATGCTCGAGCACCTGCTCGAGGGGGGCATTGCGGAAATTCATCTGGATG
>JBIKMQ010000076.1:0-7862 GCA_044359215.1 Candidatus Chromulinivoraceae bacterium | reverse complement strand
GTCGTGCGGCAGGATCCACGCCCGGGAAGTCTCGAAGACCGTGCCCGGGGCGATGGTCTGGCGCGGCCCCAGGTCGGGACCCACCTCGAGCAGGCACGGGGTCTTCTTCTCGTAGTTGACCTGCGAGTGGAACTCGGGGTCGGGCAGCCATCGGTACGAGCGGCGATTGGCCCCGGCGGAAGTCATCCCCCCGAAGGCCATGTCGGTCTCCACGTGGAAATTGGGCGGGGTGAGCCCGACGGTGAGTTCGTCCACCTCCGACACGCGCTCCACGGCGGCCAGCAACTCGTTGGAGAAGCGGTCGAGCGTGACCGCCCGGTCGGTGCCATTGCTCAGGGTGAGCCACTTGGAATAGCACGGCAGGCCGTCGTACAGCTCGTAGTGCACCGAGACGGTCAAGCCCCGCAGCGAAGCCCCAGGATCCGGCGCGGCGGGCGCCTCGAAATCGAGCCTGAGCGTGACGCCCCGCGGCGGCCACTGCACCCCGGGCGCGTGGTGCCGGACCCGTTTCCAGGTCATGCGTTCCCGGGGCACGCCGACCTGATGCCCGACCAGCCGGAAGGCCCCGGGACGGGCCTTCAGTCCGGCCTCCCACTCGGGCCTCAGGAAGGCGAGGTTGGGCTGTCCCGAGAGCCCGCCGATGTCGTAGGACCGGCCGTCGATCACGACCACGGCCTCGGGCTTGACCCCCCGGATGAGGGACTCGCCGGTGACCCCCTGTTGCAGGGAGACCGTGGCGGCATTGGGGGTGATCCGCAGGACCCGCCGGAGCAGGCCGTTGTCGAGGATCAGCTCGGGTCGATCCGCCCGGGCCTCGACGCGTGCCCGATAGGGCGACGGATCGATCAGCCAGTCGGGGGACCCGGCGGCCCGGATCGCGGGGTGGAGCAGCGATCCGAGGATCGCCAGGGCGGTGAGGAGGCGGCGCATGCGAGGCTGGAGACAGACCGCGGCCGGGGTCGGGACATTCATGGCTTCGTTTCGGGGGCGGATGCGGCCGCCGCCGGGACTGGAGCCGGCGCCTCGGCCACGAACGCCAGCAGGTCGGCCACGGCCTCGGGCGCCAGTCCGGCCAGCAGGCCCTCGGGCATGAGCGACAGGCCGGAGCTGCGCATGGATCGCACCTGTCGGCGGTCGAGCACCCGCTCCTGCCCGCCGCCCAGTCGCAGGACCACCTGGGTGGTCGTCTCGCGGGCGATGAGGGCCGAGTGGGTCTCCCCGTCGGCCGTCTCGACGTCGAAGGCGATGGACTGCGGCGCGACCTCCGCGTGCGGTTGGACGATGCTGGCCAGCAATTTAGGCTTGCCGGCGGCCCTCACGGTCACCAGGTCGGGACCCACCGCATGGCCCTCGGCCCCGGCCCGGTGGCAGGCCGCACACCGCTCCCGGTACAGGGCCGCCCCGCGCGCCGCCCGTCCCTCCAGCGCAAGGGCCGGTTGCAGCCCGGCCAACGCATCGGCACTGGAAGGCTCCTTCGGCAGGCACCGACGCGCCGCCTCTGCAACCGCGGGCGTGGCGTGGGCCTGGAGGGTCCGGACGGTGGCGGCCGGAAGATCGGCAGACGGCACCTCGCCACGCTCCACGGCCCCCAGCAGGACGAGCGCACGTTCCGGGCGGCTGGCCAGCAGGGCGGCCACAGCGGCGCGGTCCCCGGCCGGGTAGGACTTCCAAGGGGCCATCAGGCGATGGGCCACTCCGGGATCGTTCAACCGGCCCAGCGACCGGATGGCTGCGGCCCGGACGCCCGGGGGTCCCGAGGCAAGCAGGCGTGCGAGCGGTTCCAGCGCCTCGGCCGCCGGGGCCATCCCGAGCAACTCGATCGCCGGTACCCGATCGCCCTCGGTCAGGCCCGGGTTGGTCGCCCGGACGGCGGCGGCCCGGAACCACCGCCCCAGACGTTCCCCGGAATCCCGCCCCCCCGGGGTCCTGCCCGACCGCCCGGCGGCCTCGAGGTAGGTCCGGATCACCCGCGCCGACATCGAAGAGTCGCCGGACCGGTCCAGCGCCTCCGAGAATGCGGCCACGCCGGCGGGCTCGCCCTGCGTCCCCAGGATGGTCGCCAGCGCCTCGAGGGATTCACGGCCCCCGGGTTTCGCGGCGAAGGCCGCATCGCGGGCCAGGACGGTGAACACCTCGCCGGCACCGCTGGACAGCGCGGTGAGCACCGACGCCCGCACCCAGGGGTCCGCCGCGTCCCGGCCGAGGATGCGGGCCAGCGCCGCGTTCCGCCCGGGGCCGGACCAGGCGCCCAGGGCGAGGGCCACCTGCCGGCGGACCCGGACCGACGGATCGGAGGCCAGCGCGATGAGGCGCGCCCGCAAAACGTCGACCGCGGAATCCTGGCCGGCCGCCGAATCCGGGACGGCGGCGCGGGGCTCGGCGAGCGACACCGCCCGGACCCGGACGCGCTCGTCCGGATCGGCCAGGGCAGCGACCAGGTGCGGGCGGACGTCGAGGGCCCCGAGACCGTCGAGCGACTGGAGCGCATGCAGGCGCGCCAGCGGGCGAGCCGACCGGGCCAGCAACCGCTCGAGGTCGGGCACGGCCGCGCGGTCCTGGCGCTCGTGGAGAAGCCGGGAGACCGTCTCACGCACCCACCCGTTGGGGCTCTCCAGCGCCGCCACGCACTCCGGGATCGTCGCCAGGCTCCAGCGCCGCGGCGCAGGCCTGCGGAATCCCTCAGGCACCACGCGCCACAGGCGTCCCCGGTTGTTCCCGCTGTCGAGGTCGAGGTGCTGCTTGATGGCCTCGGGGATGGACCACGGGTGCTCGATGACCTCGCGGTACATGTCCACGATGTAGAGGCAGCCATCCGGCCCGTTCTGGAAGTGCACCGGCCGGAACCAGGTGTCCCGGGAGGCCAGGAACTCGACGTCCTGCTCGTCGGCCGGCCGGCGCCCGGTCCAACCGGCCCCGTCGGCGTGCAGCACCTTCCGGTGCACAAGGTTGCCGCCGGCGTCGCCGATGAAGACGTTGTCCACGAAGTCCGGGCCGAGGGCGTCCCCGCGGTAGACCGTGGCGCCGGTCGCTCCGGTGAAGTATCCGGAAACCCGTCCCCCGCCCTCGACCATCCCCGGCACCACGCCGCTGATGCGCCAGCGGGTCCGGACGATGCGCCACGGCTCATCGGGACTGATGCGGAACACCTCGGCGGCGGGCCCGTCGGCGGCGATGCTCACGCGCGCCGAAGGCAGCGGCGCCGCCGGGTTCCTGGAGAGGTGCGACCACTCCATCGCGATCCACTGGAGGTGGTCGCTGTTGCTGCAGACGTAGCGGTTCCCCGATGCATCGAAGCTCAGGCCATACTGCGCGCCCCCGGTCTCCGGGCGCAGCGAGCCGGTGCCCGGGTCCAGGCTGAAATCCAGCCCCCGCAGGTCGAGCGCCGACCCCTCCCGGCCGACGACCGAGACCCGGGTGCCCCCGTTGGGACCGGTCGCCCCGTACAACCGGTGGTCCGGGCCCCAGTTGAAGGAATTGAGCAGCGCCTGGACGTTGAGCCGGGCCGCGCCGCTGCCGAAGCCGGTGACCACCACCTTGCGTTCATCGGCCCGGCCGTCGCCGGTGGTGTCCTTGAGCCAGAGGATGTCGGGCGAGGCTCCTACATAGAGTCCTCCCCGGGAGCAGATCAGCGCCGTCGGCCACGGGAGATTGTCGGCGAAGACCGTGGACCGTTCGAAACGTCCGTCGCCATCGAGGTCCTCGAGCCGACGGATGCGGCCGGCGTGCGGGTTCAGGTCCCTCCGCTCGGAATAGTCGATCATCTCGGCCACGTAGGCGCGACCGTCCTCATCGAAGGCCAGGGCCACGGGACTCACCACGTCGGGTTCGCTGGCGGCCAATTCGAGGCGAAACCCGGGCCGGATGCGAAAGGTCTCCGATGCCCGGTCGGCGGGCACCGGGGGAAACCGGGGCAACTCGCCCTCGGCCACGCTCGTGGCCTTGCCCGCCTGCCCATAGGCCTCGGAGTAGGTCACCCGCGTCTTCTGGGGTGAAGCCGCCTCTGCAGCGCATCCGTCGATGACGGATCCGGCAAGGGCCACCGCGATCCAGACCTCACGTCCCGGAATTCTCACGCGCCGCATCATGGACCCGGGCGGCCCGCAAACCCAGCGCGCAATTCATCACGGCCGGGTCCGGCATGAACGAGCGAACGGCGGACCGTCCGGTCGCATCGACGACCGGAAGGGACCCGGGGGGCCACGAAGCCCATGTCGAGGTTCAGCGCCGGGCAGCGCGCTGCAACGCCTCGGCGACGAGCCCCGGCGTGAGCACCACCGGCAGGACCTCCGGCGGCTTGCCCGCCTCGGCCGGGTAGACGAGCACCAGCGGGACCCCGCGGCGACCATGCCGCTTGAGTTCCTCCGCGATGGCCGGATCCCCATCGGTGAAATCGCCCTCGAGCACCCGGACCCCGAGGTCCTTGACCAGCGCGCGCGTGGCATCAATCTCGATGGCCGTCGCCTTGTTCCACTTGCAGTTGAGGCAGCTGTCGGCCGTGAAGTCGACCAGCACCGGATGGCCCTCGCGCCGGGCCTTCTCGACGGCCGCCGGGCTCCATGGCTGCCAGTCCAGCCCCTTGGTCTTCTTCGCCACGGGCGTGCGCCACTGCAAGCGGTCCTCCAGGAACCCGAGGTACCCGCCGACGACCAGCAATCCCGCGATCACCATGGCCCAGCCGCGCCCGCGGGTCGACCGCTGCACGAACTCGCCCCAGACCCAGGCCGCCGCGGCCAGGACCACCAGAAACAGTCCGAACCAGAGCACGCCGCTGCCCGCCTCTCCCATCCGGCCGGCGGTGAACCAGAAAAGCCACATCGCCGTCGCCAGCATCGGGAAGCCCATCGCCACCTTGAAGCGCACCATCCAGACCCCGGGCCGGGGCAGGAACCGCAGCCAGGCCGGCTCCCAGCAAAGCGCCACGAAGGGCAATGCCAGACCGGCAGCAATCGCGACGAAGAACAACACGATCACCAGCGGCGGCTGGAGGAAGGCGAAGGCCAAGGCCGAGGCGAGGAAGGGCGCCGTGCACGGCGTGGCCAGGACGGCGGCCAACACGCCATTGAAGAAGGCGCCGCTCCAACCCTCCTTTGCGGAAAGGTCCGAGGCCTTCTGCATGGCCGATCCGCCGAGGGTCAGCTCGAAGACACCGAAAAGATTCAGCGCCACGAGCGTGATGAGCACGGTGATCAGGACCCGGAAGACGGGATTCTGGAACGGGGTGCTCCAACTGGCCGTGCCCCCGGCCGCCTGGATCGCGAGGGCAACCCCGGCGAGCACCAGGAACGAGGCCAGGACGCCCGCCCCGTAGACCAACCCCAGAGTGCGGACGCGCCGGGGCTCCTCCTTCGCCTGTTGCACAAAACCCAGCACCTTGAGCGCCAGCACCGGCAGCACGCAGGGCATGATGTTGAGGATGAGGCCGCCCACGAAGGCTGAGAGCAGCTTGAGCAGCAACTCGCCCAGGGACACGGGCTGGGCCGGTGCCGTGCCCGCTCCGGGGGCTGCGGACGCCGTGGTCGTTGCCCCCGCAGCAGCCCCCAGGTCGAGTCGCACGTCGACCGGGTCGAATGGGACCGCCGCCGTGCCACCCGCCTTGGCGACCAGGACGCCTCCCACGGCGGCGGGCCAACCGGACTCGCCCGGGGTGACCTGCTTGCGAAGTCGCAGCCAGCCGTCGACCGTCGGCAGCGCCTCGGTCTTCACCGACACCTGCGCGGCCCCAGAAGTGGCCTCGAAGGGATAAACATCGAACCCTGACAGCTCCCGGTCGGGCCTCCAGGAGACCACCAGGCCACGGGGCGCGGCCGGGTCGGATGGGGCGGTCTCCCAGGCCGCCTTCAAGGCCAGCCCGGACGCCGGGCGGGGCACCCGCTGGAGCGCCGCCTCGATGTCGCCAGCCTTGCTCGAGGGTTGGTCGGCGGAGCCCACCTGGATCGTCGTCTCGACCAAGGCACTGCCCGGCACGCATTCCTCATGGCACTCGAGCCACTTGACCTTGGCCTTGAGGGCCAACGGACCGGCTGGGTGGTCGGACGGAACCTCCATGGGCACCGTCAACAGGACGGTGCCGGAGTAGGTGAGGGTCTCGAACTCTTTCTCGATGGTTTTTTCGGGGACCGGCCACTGGATCTCCCCCGCACGAACCCCGGGCGGCAAGGTCCACTCGATCCGCGTCTTCAGGCCGACTTCATCCCCGGGGTTGCGCCAGTAGATGTGCCACCCCTCGTCCATCCGCAGGCGCACCGCCGCCGTGAACCGGGATCCCGATCGGACCGCCGCCTTGTCGGTCCACAACTCGGCCTTGGTGGCGGATTGTGCCTGCAAACCCACCAGGCTGCACATCCACCCCATCCACAACCAGCCGGCGATCCTGCGCATCCGGAGAGCAAAGGCCACGCTCCGTGGCTTGTCCAATCCTTCCGTTGAACCCTCCCAAGGGCCCGGGGGGAGAGGTGGGTCTGCAGCCCGTGCCGGAGTAGCCTCCCAGACTGGGAACCATGACCCGTGAGGGAAACGGGCCCAAGCCATTGCAGCAGGTCGCCCACGAAACACCCCCCGGGCAGCGGACATGGATCCCAAGCCCATCGAGAAGTTTCGGGAATGAACCAGGCGCTATGGAAAGCACACTGCCTGGGACGGCCTGGCACCCGGGGAAATGTAAAAAGCGCGATGAATCCATCGCGCCTGGGAAAGCAAAAAGGACGCGATGAATTCATCGCGCCCCGTGAATTGCCTGAAGAAGGATGCTCCGGAAGCTCAGCGCCGATTGCGGCGGAGGGCGGCAGCACCCACGAAGGCGGCACCCACCACACCCAGCGCGACGGTCGTCGGCTCGGGGATGTTCGCGGTCACAGCGATCTTGAAGTTGGCCTCCGTGCCGGAGCTGAGCTGGCGCAACGCCCAGTCACCGCTGCCGGAACCGGTGCGCTGCCAGAAGTCGTTGGCCGATCCGCCCACATTGGTGTCGGGGCGACCAGAGGTGTTGACCGCGCCACCGACCAGCAGACCCTTGTCGGAGGTCGTGGAAGCACCCGAGAAGCTCACCGCCACGGTGAACGCCTTGGGAAGCTTGATCTCACCGAACTGGCTGACGAACGGCGTGTAATCGAAGGTGGCCGTGTTCAAACCGGCAGAGAGACCGATGTTCGGAACCTCGAGAAGCTTGGTTCCCGGGGCGGCCGAGCCGTTGATCAAGGCGCCGTCGTTGGCGTACAGTGTCAACTTGGCGGAACCACCCAGCGAGGCGGAGTAGTAGTCGAAGGAAATGCCGGTGAAGCGGTAACCCTCCGACGGCAGGCGGATTTCATCACCGTACTCCAACCCACGGTGACCGTTGGCGATGGAGGTTCCGGAGCCGTAGAACTCAGTACCAAGACCAGTGGTCGAGTAAATCGTTCCGCCGAGGACAGGGAGGGTTGCGACGGCGATCGCAGCGACGCCAGCGAGTTTGGAGAGTTGGATCATGTTGAGAGCGATGAGTGTTTGCGTGGAGAGCCCCGCTGGATCGACCAGCGATATCCCGCCTCGTTTTGAAAGCTTTATGGAGAAGACCCGGTCCGAGGTCAAGCGGGGTTTTCATTTTTTTTCTCGACGATGGCCGGACACTCCTCCGCCAGTCATCGATCCACCCCGCCCCCAAGTTGCTTCGCCTCCTCAAGGGCTTGTTCCCAGGGCTTGCCTGAGGCCATGCCCGGCCGCCGATGCCCGACATGTCCGAGGGCCGCGTCCCTCAGCAGGCGGTGGCGACGCTGCATCACCGACCACGCCTCCCGCCCGCCGGGCAACCCCTCCAGGCAGGCCTGCGAGGTCGGTGACTGAAGCCACTCCTCTCCGGCACCCGTCTCGGCAAGGAGTTGGCGCGC
>JBIKMQ010000075.1:0-7897 GCA_044359215.1 Candidatus Chromulinivoraceae bacterium | reverse complement strand
AAGATGCGCCGGCTCACCACCTCGACCTGCGGCGGTCGGGTCTGGGTCGGGGTCGGGGTCGGGCGGGCGGGGCGGGGGGCTCCCTCGCCCACGGGGCGGACCTCCAGCTCCGCGTCGGCGAGGGTGAATCCCTGCGAGACCCACGAGGCGAGGGCCTCGGGCTCCGTGCCTGCGGGAAGCTGGCCCAGCAGGGCGAGGTTGGCCCGGCCGTCGAGCCCCGCCGCCTTGGCCAGCGGCGCGTGGCCGATGAACAGGTTGAACGGGGGCAGCGAGCCCGCCTCGACCGAGAAGTCGCCCCACTTGGCCGCCTCCAGGATCATCCCGACCCGCACCCGCAGGGCGACGCTGGCGCCGTCCCGGGGGGTGATGACCGCATCCTGCGACAGTGCCGAGGGCTTGTGCAGGCGCAGGACCAACTCGTCGCCCACCTTGGCGGAAAGATGCCGCGCCAAGCCCTGGTTGAGGGCGACCATTCCATCCTGCTCGTGGGGGAACTGGCACATCTCGGGCGCCATCGCCCCGAAGTCCTTCGGGACGCCGTAGACCCGCACCTGGTTGGCCCGCGCGGCACCATCCTGCCGGGTGACCACTCCCGGGAGGCGCAACGCGAAGGTGCCCAGCGGGTCCGCGAGGGCGGACGGGGAGGCCGGCCCGCCAGGCCGGGCCCCGAAGTACCGGTCCCCGCCGTCGAGCACGTGGTGGGCCTTGCCGATGCGATCCAGCGCGCGGCGCCGGAGCGTCTCGCGGACCGAATCACCCACCGTCATGGCCCCCACCAGCACCGTCGCCGCCACGGCCGCCGCGAGGACCACGCCCAGGTGGTGGCGGGCATGGAACGACAGGCTCCGCCAGCGCCATCGGGCAGGTGTCAACGTCGGGGTCTCGGGGTCGGTCATGGCTCTCGGACGACTAGAACCCCGATCAGCCTCCCCGGCAACGCCGGCCCGCGGCGACGCCGTGCCGTTTTCCGGGGCGGACGGTGCCGTCGGGATTGCGGTGCGTGGCCAATCCGTGGAAACTTTCCTAAATGGTCACAGGGCCCCATGCGTCCACACGGGGTGTCCGTGACTTGTTGAACGACCAGACCGACCTCATGACCTTTTCACCCGGGATTCTCGCCGCCGCGCAGGGAGGCACCGACCTCGGCTTCATCTGGGACAAGGCGACGCCCGAGGCGAAGGTCATCATCGTGATCCTCGGCGCCTTCTCCATCGTGGCCTGGTCCCTGATGATCCAGAAGTTTTTCCAGATGCGCCGGGCGACGAAGTACAACGGCTTCTTCGAGGCCGAGTTCCGCCAGCAGGAGGGTGTCCTGGGCATCTACGACCGCCGGCTCCCGGTGGAAGGGTGTCCGCTTTTCTCGGTGTACACCGACGGATGCACCGATCTCGACGCCCGGCTGAAGCTGCCCGACGGATCCCGCCGGACGCGGCTGTCGCTCAAGAGCGTCGAGCACGTCAAGCGGCAGGTCGAGGGGGCGGTGGCGCGCGAGTCCCTGCGCCTGGAGTCTGGCCTGATCCTCCTGGCCATCGCCGTCAGCGGCGGGCCGTTCCTCGGCCTGCTGGGCACCGTCTGGGGCGTCATGGACACCTTCGGCGGCATCGCCCGGGCCGGTCGCGCCGACCTCACCGCGATGGCACCCGGTGTTTCGGCGGCGCTGGTCACCACGGTGGCCGGCCTGCTCGTGGCCATCCCGTCGATGTTCGGCTACAACTACCTCGTCCACACGCTTCGGGTGCTGACCGTCGAGCTCGACAACTTCGCCCAGACGCTGGCCTCCAAGATGGAGACCGAATTCCTGCCCGACGATGAGTGAGCCCCGGGTCCCATCCCCCGTGGCCGAGGCCGGTGCCGTCCGCGCCGTCGTCTGTGCCAAGTGCTCCCACCCGAATCCTCCGGGGGTGCAGCGCTGCGAACGGTGCCGCGGGCACCTGTTCATCGTCTGCCGCGATTGTGGTGCCACCAATGCCCGCACCGAGCCCCGGTGCCACAAGTGCAACCGGCGGCTGCACCGGTCCATCGGTGAGAAGCTCAACCCGGTGGGCGCCAAGAGCGTCTCCACGCGCTGGGTCTACGCGATGGCCGGGGTCTTGCTCCTCACCTTGGCGCTGTACCTCCTGGTGCGGTACTCCGGACTGCCGATCTTCGACTAGCCATGCGACGCTTCTCCCAACGCAACTCGCTGGTGACGCTCAACGAGATCAACGTCACCCCGCTGTTGGACCTGGCGTTCGTGCTGCTGATCATCTTCGTGATCACCACTCCGGCCCTCGAGCCGGGCATCAACATGAAGCTGCCCGTCGGCGGGGATGCGCGGACCAGGCCCGACACGGCCAACGAGGCCATGGTCAACGGCCTGGCCGAGGGGCGCTACACCTTCTCCCGCACCGGATCTCGAGTCCTCGGCGAGCGCGAGCTCGAGGCTGAACTCCTGAAGGCCTACCGCCAGAATCCCAACCTGGTGCTCGTGTTGAGGGTCGAGGGATCGGCGCCTTCGCAGGTGCTGGTCAGCCTGCTGGACATCGCCGGCCGCAACGGCCTCACCCGCTACCGCATCGGCACCCAACTGCCCAAGAAGCGATGATCCCGTCGAACTCCAGATACCTGCTGACCTCCGTGGGCATCCACGCCGCGGCCGTGGGATTGGTGGTGTTCGCCCCCGCGCTCTCTTCCCGCACGGTTCCGGATGCGCCGAGCCCGGTGCTCGAAATCATCCCCGACAACCTTCGCCTGACCGACGGCAACACCATCGGGGGCGGCAATCCCGAGGCCCGTCCGCCGAAGGCTGGCTCCCAGCAAACCACCCCCCAGCTCCCTCCGCCCCAGCCTGAGCCTCCCAATGCGGAGCCGCCGAAGGTGGAGCCTCCCAAGGCCGACCCCCCCAAGGCGGAACCACCGAAGGTTGAGCCTCAGGCACCGTCGAAGGCCGAGCCACCGCAGCCCCCAAAGAAGACCCTCGCCACCGAGATCCAGCGCAGTGCGCCCAACGTGCCGAAGGCCCAGGACGTGGATCCCGCCCTTGCGACCAAGAAGCAGAAGGCTCCCAAAAGCGATTTCCAGTTGGCGGACGCGCCCAAGAAGCGCTCGAAGAAGGACATCGAGGCCGACCGCCGCGAGGCCGCGGCTGCCGAGGCCGCCGCCTCGGAAGCCCGGGAGGCCCGGGAGGCCAAGGAACGCCAGGCACGGGCGGCGGCGGCCCGGGAGGCCTGGAACAAGGCCCAGCAGGCCCGGGCGGACGCGGTCCGAGGCGTCGCCTCCAACTTGGGCAAGAACCTGTCGGGTTCCACCACCATCGAGATGCCGGGGCCAGGGGGAGCAGCCTATGCTCCCTACGGGTCCTACCTCGTGGCCTTCTACAAGCTGCGATGGAAGAAGCCCACGACGCTGAGCGTCGACCATGGCGAGGTGGAGGCCGAGATCACGGTCCAGCGCAATGGCCGGGTCACGGCCTTCCGGCTGGTCAAGCCGTCGGGCATCCGTGCCCTCGACGACTCGGTCCGCGAGGTGCTCGACCGCAACCGCGATCTGCGCCCGCTGCCCGAGGGCACCACCGACCCGGAGCGCCGCATCACCATCCGCTTCGATCTCTCGGCGGCGTCGCCGACCTAGACACGCACCCTGACCACCCTCCAACGTCACCGATCGATATGCTCCGTCACCGTCTCCTCAGCCTCGTCGCGACCCTGGGCCTGTGCTTCGCCGCCTCCGGCGCCGAAGTGGTCGTCAGCGATGTCACCAGCCGTGCCGTGCCGATCCATCTGGAGGGCTTCTCCGGCGAGGCCAAAAGCGTGCTCGAATTCGACCTCTATGTGGCCGGGTTCGACCTGGTCGGCCCGTCGCAGGCCCAGTACGCGCTCGCCGGCAAGGCGGGGGCGGCGCTGGCAGGGGTCCTTTCCGACGTCAACAACAAGGCCAACCTGTTCAACCGCACCTACCCGGGCGGCTCGGTCCGTGCCCAGGCCCATGCCCTGGCCGACGACGTCGTGCAAGCCGTCACCGGACGCAAGGGGATCTCGCGCACCAAGCTGGTCTTCAAGGTCCAGAAGGAGCGGGTGAGCGAGGTGTACGCCAGCGATTTCGACGGTGCCAACCCCGTCCAGTTGACCACCGACGCCAACATCGTCGCCGCGCCGGCCTGGCGGCCCGGGCGGAAATCCATCGTCTACACGAGCTACCGGGCCGGGAATGCCGACATCTACTCCCAGGACCTCACCACCGGACAACGCAAGGTGCTGGTCCGGTTCTCCGGGTCCAACATCAGCCCGGCTCCGTCGCCCGACGGCTCCAAGCTGGCCATGATCCTCAGCCGTGCCGGTAGTCCCGACCTCTGGGTGGGTGATGCCGAGGGCGCCAGCCCCCGCAGGCTGACCACCACGGCGGCGGACGAATCCTCGCCCTGCTGGTCCCCGGACGGCGGCACGCTCTGCGTCGTCTCCCGAGAAAGCGGGTTCCCCCAGTTGTACACGATCCCGGCCGGCGGCGGGACGATGCGGAGGCTCACGACGGCGGGTGTGCGCAACACGACCGAGCCCGACTGGTCGCCGGATGGCAAATGGATCGCCTTCACCCGCTCCCGGGGGGATTACTTCGACATCTGCGTCGTCCCGGCCGGTGGCGGGGACGCCAAGGTGATCACCGAGGGTGAGGATCCGTCCTGGGCCCCGAACTCGCGGACGCTGGTCATCGCCCGGCGGACCAGCAAGTTCGGTCCCCGGAAACTGTCGCTGCTTGACTGGCCGACGGGCCACGTCAAGGATGTCGCGCAGGTTGCGGGCAGCAGTTCCCAGCCCAGCTGGAGCCGTTGATCCGTCGACCCGATCTGCTGCCGCCCACCCTCAACTTTCAACAAGTCAGCCGCCCTCAACATCGTCGCTCCCCACACGCCCATGAAGCCGTTCTCCAAACTGGGTTCCCTAGCCCTCGTGGCGATCCTCGCCCTTTCTGCCGGATGCAAGAAGGGCCAGAAGAACTACACGCCGCTGCCGGGTTACTCGGGCACCCCGGGAGCGTCCTCCGGCGTCGGCAGAGGGCAGCCGATCCTGCCCCCGGCCCGTCCGCTGACGCCGGATGGCGCCGGCTCCGGTGGCACCGATGCGGTGAACCGGGTTGACAACCCCGATGGTCCCGGTGGCCAACCGTCCCGGGAAGAGATCGAGGGGATGATCGCCAACCGCGAGCAGTTCAAGGCCAACACGGTGTACTTCGACTACGACAAGTCCGTGGTGAAGGCCGACGGCAAGGCGAACATCCAGGCCGTGGCCACCTACCTGAAGGCCCACTCCGACAACAAGGTGGCCATCGAAGGGCACTGCGATGAGCGGGGAACCGAGGAATACAACCGGGCGCTCGGAGAGCGGCGCGCGCTCTCGGCGCGCGATGCGTTGATCTCCCTGGGCATCGGTCCGGATCGTGTGGTCACCCGCAGCTTCGGGGAGGACAAGCCCGCTGAACTCGGTCATGATGAGGCCGCCTGGGGCAAGAATCGTCGCGGCGAGTTCATCCTGCTGACGCCCCCGGGCGCCGGTGCGCTGCGCTGAGGGAACCGACCCCCAAGGTTGACGATCCACCCCGTCGATCGTCCTCGACAAAAACCCCGCCACTTGGCGGGGTTTTTTGTTGGTTTGCAGATGGCGAGCCAATCCCTGGTCCGCCAAGAGCCGATGCGCCAAGACTTGACGCACCAAGGGACGGGGTGGTTGGCCGGCCTGATCGCGGGGCCCTGATCGGAGAACCCGGAGGTGAAACGCCTCTCCGGGCTCACCACGCACTTCAGACGCAGGCCCCGAAGCGCTTCTCCGGATCGACCCCGAGCTGGCGGATCGCCTCGGCGACCGCACTCATCGGCAGCGCCCCCTTGGAGGCCAACTGGTGGAGACAGGCGATGGCCGTGCACTCGCCATCGATCTCGAAGAACCGCCGCAGCACGGGCCGGACCTCGCTGCGTCCGAACCCGTCGCAGCCGAGGGTCATCAGCCCGCCGGGGATCCACGGCGCGATCTGGTCGGCCACGAGCTTGAGGTTGTCGCTGACGGCGATCCAGGGGCCCGCCTCCCCGGCGACCGTCCGTTCCAGATAGCTGGTCCGTGGCGTCTCGGTCGGGTGCAGCATGTTCCAGCGCTTGGCCGCCTGGGCCTCCGACCGAAGCCGCTTGAAGCTTGTCACGCTCCAGACGTCGGCGCTCACCCCGAAGCCCTCGAGCAGCTCCTGCGCCTTGAGGGCCTGTTGAAGGATGGCTCCGGAGCCGAGCAGCTGGACCTTGTGCGGCAGGCCTTCCTTGCCCGGCTTGAACTTGTACATGCCGTTGAGGATGCCCTCGACCACGCCCGGATCCTTCGGGATGGGCGGGTGGGCGTAGTCCTCGTTGTGGACTGAGACGTAGTAGAAGACGTCCTCGCCGTCGGCATACATGCGCTTGAGGCCGTCACAGACGATCACCGCCAGCTCGTAGCCGAAGGCCGGCTCGTAGGAATACAGGTTCGGCACCGAGGCGGCGATCAGGTGGCTGTGGGCGTCCTGATGCTGCAGGCCCTCGCCATTGAGGGTCGTGCGGCCGGAGGTGGCCCCGACGAGGAAGCCGCGGCACCGCGAGTCGCCGGCCAGCCAGACCTGGTCGCCCACCCGCTGGAAGCCGAACATCGAGTAGTAGATGTAGAACGGGATGGTCGGCACGCCGTAGGTCACGTTGGCCGTGCCGGCGGCGATGAAGTCGGCCATGGAGCCGGCCTCGTTGATGCCTTCCTCGAGCAACTGTCCGTCCTTCTTCTCGATGTAGGGTGTGTTGGCGTTGTCCTCGGTCTTGGTGCCTGGGTTGTAGAGCTGGCCGCGCGAGCTGTAGATGCCCACCTGGCCGAACAGGCCCTCCATGCCGAAGGTGCGGGCCTCGTCGGGCACGATGGGCACGATGAACTTGCCGATGTTCTTGTCGCGGAGCAGGGAGCCCAGCAGCAGGACGTAGGCCTTGGTCGTCGAGGCCGAGGAGAGTGCCGTGGCCTGGACCACGTTGCGCAGGCCGTCGTCGGTGTGGGACGGCGTGAGCAGCTTCTGGGCGCGGTCCACGCGCACCGGGTTGAAGCCGTTGAGCGCCTTGCGCCGCTCGAGCAGGTACTGGATCTCTGCGCTGTCCTGGGGCGGGCGGTAGAAGGGCAGCTCGGCGATCACCTCGTCCTCGAGCGGGATCGAGAAGCGCTCGCGGAAATGCCGGATGTCCCGCTCGGCCAGTTTCTTGAGCCCGTGCGTGGGGTTCTTGCCCTCGCCGGCCTCGCCCGTGCCGTAGCCCTTGACCGTCTTGGCGAGGATGACCGTCGGACGACCGTTGCGCTGTGTGGCCTTGAGGTAGGCGGCGTAGACCTTCCGGGGATCGTGGCCGCCCCGGGTCAGCTTCTTGAGCTGCGCGTCCGTCAGGTGGCTGACCAGGTCGAGCAGCTCGGGGTACTTGCCGAAGAACTGCCTGCGGATGTAGGCGCCGCTCTCGACCACGTACTGCTGGTACTCGCCGTCGACCACCTCGTCCATGCGTCGGGCCAGGAGGCCGGTCTTGTCGCGGGCGAGCAGTTCATCCCAGTCGCTGCCCCAGACCACCTTGATGACATTCCAGCCGGCCCCGCGGAACTGGCCCTCGAGGTCCTGGATGATCTTGCCGTTGCCGCGCACCGGACCGTCGAGCCGCTGGAGGTTGCAGTTGATGACCCAGACAAGGTTGTCGAGATGCTCGCGTCCGGCCATCCCGATGGCCCCGTGGGTCTCAGGTTCGTCGGATTCGCCGTCGCCGATGAAGGCCCAGACCATGGGGTCGTGGTCCTGCGGCACGAGCTTCCGGGCCTGCAGGTAGCGGCTGAAGCGGGCCTGGTAGATGGAGTGGATCGGTCCGAGGCCCATGGAGACGGTCGGGAAGATCCAG
>JBIKMQ010000277.1:0-4262 GCA_044359215.1 Candidatus Chromulinivoraceae bacterium | reverse complement strand
ACCAGCACCCCGGAGCGGCTGTCGCACCTCGATGCCCGGTTCCGGGACCACACCATCGGGCTCTTCGCCAAATACGGCATGGGCAACCAGGGCTATTTCCACAAGATGGCCGACCAGCCCGAGGGCGACCGCACCCTGCTCTATTTCCTGACCCACAAATCCCAGGAGGCCGCCAAGGCGAGCTTCTCGGCCTTCGGGAAGGACCCGGCCTGGAAGGCCGCGCGGGAAGCCAGCGAGAAGGCCGCCGGCGGAAGCCTCACGGTCCCGGGCGGCGTGAAGTCGCTCTTCCTGGTGCCCACCGACTACTCGCCGACGCGCTGATCGGACCCTGGTCTCCCAACCAGGCCAACCAGGCCAACCAGGCCAACCAAGCCAACGAGGAGGCCCCGCGGAGCCTGAAGGTTCCCGGGGCCATTCTGCAGGCGGGATGTGCGCGTGGCCGATCCTGCCGGCTGCGGCAAACAGCACCGGGCGGCGACACGTCCCGGCCAAGGTCCCTAGGCCTTGAGCTTGCGCTCCAGGATCTCGCCGGCCAAGGCGGGGTTGGCCTTGCCCTTGGAGAGCTTCATCACCTGGCCCTTGAGGGCATTGAGGGCGGCCGACTTGCCGGCCCGGAAATCGGCGGCGGGCCCGGGGTTGGCGGCGATGGCCTGGTCGCAGAGGGCCTCCATCGCGCCCACGTCGCTGACCTGCGACCAGCCGTTGCGCTCGACAATCGCCTTGGGCGAGTCCCCCGTGGTGAACATCTCGGCGAAGACGTCCTGCGCGATCTTGCTGCTGATGGAACCGCCGTCCACGAGGCCGACCAGTTCCCGCACCTGCTCGGGCCGGATGCGGACGTCGTCCACCGTCGTCCCGGATTCGCCCAATCGCGCCTGCAGGTTGTTGATGACCCAGTTGGCGATCGCCTTCGGCTGGGAGGCGCCCTGCGCGGCCTTCTCGAAGAAACCGGCCAGCGGCAGGTTGTCGCGGAAGATCTCCGCGTCGCCATCGGGCAGGCCGTACTCGCGGAGGAACCGCCGCTTGCGGGCCAGGGGCAATTCGACCACCTGCGCCCGCACCGAGGCCAACCACTCGTCGGTTGGCGCCAGGGGCATGAGGTCCGGCTCGGGGAAGTACCGGTAGTCGTGGGCATCTTCCTTGGAGCGCATCGGCTCGGTGATGCCGGCCAGGTCGTCCCATCGGCGCGTTTCCTGGCGCAGCGTCTCACCGCGCTTCACGGCCTCGATCTGTCGCGGGATCTCGTACTCGAGGGCGCGTCGCACCCCGGAGAAGGAGTTCATGTTCTTGATCTCGATCTTGGCCCCGAGCTTCGTGCTGCCCTTGGGACGCACCGAGACGTTCACGTCGCAGCGCACCATGCCCTTCTCCAGGTCGCAGTCGCTGATGCCGCCCCGGTACAGCACGTCGGTGAGGGCGCGGAGGTAGGCATAGGCCATGTCGGGACCGTTGAGGTCGGGCTCGGACACAATCTCCAGCAGCGGCACGCCGGCGCGGTTGAAGTCCACCCCGCTGAAGCGGTCGAAGTGGCTGTTCTTGCCGACGTCCTCTTCGAGATGCGCCCGGGTGATCCGGACCCGCGCCAGGCCGTCGGTCGACCCGGGCCCGTCGAACTCGAACTCGATCCAGCCGTTGGCCGTCGAAGGTTTGTCGTACTGGGTGACCTGGTAGTTCTTGGCCGAATCGGGGTAGAAGTAGTTCTTGCGGTCGAACTTGGCGAAGCGGGGAATCTCGCAGTTGAGCAGGTATCCGGTCAGCACGGTCAGGCGGATGGCCTCGGCGTTGGGCACCGGCAGCACGCCCGGCATGCCCAGGCAGATCGGGCAGACGTTGGTGTTGGGATCCGATCCGAAGGCGTTGGCGCACCCGCACCACATCTTCGAGTGGGTCTTGAGTTGGACGTGGGTCTCCAGACCGATGACCGCTTCGTATTCCATGCGCCCGCTGGTATGCCACGGGAGGCCGACCGAGGCCAAACCGAAGTTCGCCCGACGCCGGCACGAAAAGGGCGGGATGGGCCATGCATCGCCCATCCCGCCCACGTCGATCCCGTTCCGGGGATCCGCCTCGGACCCTCAGCCCTTCACCTGCTTGACCTTGGTCCACTTGCGCGTCTTGGCCGAGGCCAGGACGGCGTCGACGACGTAGTCGGTGGCCAGGCCGTCCTTGAAGTCGGGCTTGGCGTTCTTGCCGCTCTCGAGACCCGAGATGAACTCCACGACCTGATGGATGAAGCTGTGCTCGTAGCCCAGCTGCAGGCCGGGCACCCACCACTTTCCGGTGTACGGATGGTCACCGTCGGAGACGTGGACGCTCTTCCAGCCGCGCTCGGCCCCGACATCGCTGTAATCGAAGATCTGGAGGCGGTGCAAATCGTGCAGGTCCCACTTGAGGCTCATGTTCTCGCCGTTGATCTCGAAGGTGTAGAGCGCCTTGTGGCCACGGGCATAGCGCGTGGACTCGAAGAGACCGAGCGAGCCGTTGTTGAAGTGGCACATGAACGCGCAGGCGTCGTCGATGCCGACCTTCTCGACCTTGCCGGTCAGGGTGTGCTTGCGCTCCTTGATGAAGGTCTCGGTCATGGCGCTGACATCCTTGATGCCGCCGTTGAGCCACATGGCCGTGTCGATGCAGTGGGCCAGCAGGTCGCCGGTGACGCCGGAGCCGGCGGCCTTGACGTCCAGGCGCCACAGGGCCGCCCCGCCCTGCGGCAGCTCGGGGTTGATGGTCCAGTCCTGCAGGAAGTTCGCGCGGTAGTGGAACACCTTGCCCAGCTTGCCTGAGTCGATGAGCTGCTTGGCCAGCACCACGGCCGGGCAGCGGCGGTAGTTGTACCAGACCATGTTCGGCACCTTGGCCTTCTCGATGGCCTTCACCATGCCCTCGGCCTCCTTGGAATTCAGCGCCAGGGGCTTCTCGCACAGGATCATCTTGCCGGCCTTGGCGGCGGCGATGGCGATCTCGGCATGCAAGTTGTTCGGCACGGCGATGTCCACCACGTCGATGTCCTTGCGGGCCAGGAGTTTCTTCCAGTCGGTCTCGACAGACTCGTAGCCCCAGCGGTCGGCGAATTCCTGGGCCTTGGCCGCGTCGCGCGCGCAGACCGCCTTGAGGACGATCTCGTAGCCCGAGGGGAAGAAATGTCCGACCTGGGCGAATGCGTTGGAATGGGCGCGTCCCATGAAGCCGTAGCCGATGAGACCGATGCGGAGTTGTTTTTTAGCCATAGGTACCCGTGGTTGGGAGGTGGAAGAGGATAGTGCTGCGCATCGGCCGACGGCAACCCTAGGTTGCATCGCCGGTTGGCCAGGTGGCAGACCATCCGACGCCACAACACCTCCGCCCGCCTCGACCCCTGGGATTTCGCCGCCGCGACGGGGAGGCCGCCCGGCGGTTCAACGCGGCGGCAGGAGCACCGCGCGGAAGCCAAGGTAGTCGCCCTTCAGTTCGGGGGTCATGGCCCCGCGGATGGCCGAGCGGGCACGGCGGGCTCCGTAGATTCGACTGCCACCCCGATAGGTCCGGAAGGTGCCCGCGGACGGTCCAGTGGGGTCCTGCACCCGGTTCGTGGGGTAGTCGCCGTACCAGTCCCGGCACCATTCCCAAACATTGCCGTGCAGGTCATGCAGTCCCCAGGCGTTGGGCCTGCGGGTCTTCACCGCGTGCGCCTTGCCCTCGGAGTTCGATTCGATCCAGGCCATCTCGGCGAGATCCCCGGCGAACGGACCGGTCGTGCCGGCCCGGCAGGCGTATTCCCACTGGGCCTCCGTCGGCAGATCCCACTCCCAGCCGTCCGGGATCAGCCCCTGGGCGCGATGGGCCTGGGTGAGACGCCGGCAGTGCTCGCGAGCGTCGTTCCAGCTCACCTGGTTGACCGGTTGGTCGGGAGCTTTTCCGCGACTGGGGTTGTTGGTGAAGACGGCCTCCCACTGCGCCTGCGTGCACTCGGTCTCGGCCATGAAGAATCCGCGGCCGAAGACCACCTCGTGTGGGATCTCGTCCTTGTCGCGATTGGGCTCGTCGGCCGGGCTGCCCATCTGGAAGCGGCCTGCCGGGATCCAGCGGAGAGCCCAGCGATGCGGACCACTCCCGACGGAGACGAGACTTCCCGGGGCCAACGCCTGCGGGTCCTTCCAGGCGGTCGCGGCCGGGACCTCGGGCGACTCCTTCACCGCTTGGGCCAGCCCGCCGAACCCCCAGGCGACCACTCCCACCAGCAGACATCCGATCCAGCGAACCATGGCCGAGAATGGACACCAAGG
>JBIKMQ010000368.1:0-3645 GCA_044359215.1 Candidatus Chromulinivoraceae bacterium | reverse complement strand
TTCCCCGCCGAGCGTTGCGGATCGAGCTGCCCACCCGGCGAGGTGCCATCGATCCCGGGTCGACGTCGAATGGGGCTTTGACGCGGACGCGCCATCCGCCGAGCCTTTCCAGCGCATCCCATGCCCCGCCTCCGATCCTTCGTTGCCGTCTGGTGGTTCGCCCTCCTGATCCTTGGCCATCCCGCCGCCCGGGCCCAGGTGAACATCGTCGCCATCGACCCGCCTCCCGGTCCGGTCGCGTCGCTCGAGCGCATCACCGTGACCTTCAGTGCCCCGGTCAACGGGGTGTCCGCCGCCGATTTCCTCGTCAATGGGGTGCCGGCCAGCTCTCAGTCCGGCGGTGGCCGGACCTACACGTTCGTGTTCCCACAGCCGCCATTCGGCGGGGTCGCGGTGACCTGGGGTCCCTTGCACGCCATCCAGGACCTGGGCCAACCACCCACGCGCTTCGACGCCTCGGTGGCCGGGTCCACCTGGGGCTACGACCTGCAGGATCTGCGGCTCCCGGCCACTGTCTCGGTGCTCCCCATCGCGGGGACTCCGCTGCGGAATCTGACCTCGGTGCAAGTCGTCTTCAACCGACCGGTCTCCGGGGTCGACGCCGCGGATCTGCGGCTGAACGGCGTGGCCGCCACGGAAGTCGAGGGCTTGGGCGCCGGGCCCTATCGGTTCAGATTCGCGGCGGCTGGACCCGGCCGGGCCGAGCTGTCCTGGACCGCCGGACATGGCATCCACGCGGAGGGCGACCCGTCGCTGCGGTTCGAAGGCTCGGCATGGTCCTACCCGGTCGACCCGCAACGCCCGGCCCCCAAGGTCATCCTGCGGGAAATCCTCGCCGAAAACCTCTCGGGCCTGAAGGACGAGGAGGCGGACCCGGAGGACTGGATCGAACTGTTCAACACCGGAGACACCGAGGTGGACCTGGCCGGCTGGAGCCTCACCAACGATCCCGACGCGCCCGACCTCTGGATCTTCCCGAGCCTGGTCCTGCCGCCGTCCGGGTCGACCCTCCTCTGGGCCTCCGCCAAGGACCGCACCAACCAGCCGACCAGCCGCTACCTGCACACCAATTTCCGCCTGAGCGACAACGGCGGCACGCTCGTGCTGTCGGGACCGGAGCTGCCAAGGGGGACGGTCGACCGGCTCGACTATCCGCGCCAGGCGCCGAACTTCTCCTACGGCCTGAGCGGGCCGGAGTCCGACCGGCGCTACCGCTTCTTCCAGATCCCGACCCCGAGCCAGCCCAATGGCACCAGCCCCGTCACCAACGCCGTGCCGGAGCTCCACTTCAGCGTGCCGCGCGGGTTCTTCGCCCAGCCGTTCTCCCTGTCGATCGCCTCGCCCGTGCCCGGGGTGCAGATCCGCTACACCACCAACGGCAGCGTGCCGACGCTGACCAATGGCCTGCGCTACACGCAGCCCATCCCGATCACCGCCAGCCGCGTGATCCGGGCCGCGGGCTTCGCCTCCAACCAGATGCCCTCGCGGGTCCAGACGCACACCTACCTGTACAACCTGGCGAACAACCGCCGGCTGCTCCCGGTGATCAGCCTCGTCACCGCGACCAACCATCTCTACGGACGCACGGGCATCATGGAGTTCAACCCGCGCAACACCGTGAACCACGGAATCGCGTGGGAACGCCCGGTCTCCGTGGAGTGGATCCGGCCCGAGGACAACGGCGGCTTCCAGGTGGACGCCGGCATCCGGGTGGCGGGCGGCGACTACATCCGCAGTCTCTATGCCTACAACACGACGGCGCTGCCGCAGAGCAAGTACTCCTTCCGGTTGTATTTCCGCGGCGAGTACGGCGAGGGCCGGTTGCGATACCCCGTCTTCCCGGGCACCACGGTCTCGGAGTTCGACACCCTGCACCTCCGGGCGGGCATGAACGACCACAGCAACCCGCTGTTGAAGGACGAGTTCGTGCGGACCCTCTGCGACCAGGTCGGCATCGTGGCCAGCCACGGTACCTTCGTGCATCTCTTCCTCAACGGGGCCTACCGGGGCATCTACAACCCGGCCGAGCGGGTCAACGAGGACTTCCTGCAGGCCTACCATGGAGGCGGCGCGCTGTGGGATGTGATCGGGGTCGGCAACGTGGCCCTCGGTGGCGACTCGACGGCCTGGACCGCCCTCCGGACGGCCGCCCGGCGCGACCTGACCATCCGCACCAACTACCTCGACGTTGCCGCCAGGATGGACCTCGAGAATTTCGTCGACTACCTGCTGCCCCACATCTGGGCCGACAACGACGACTGGCCCCACAACAACACCCGGGCCGCCCGGGAGCGCGTCCCCGGATCGCGGTTCCGGTTCTATCCGTGGGACACCGAGTTCGCTTTCGGCTCGCACGGGGTCTCCTACGACACCATCGCCAACACCCTGTCGAGCACCTCGCCGCCCTGGGGAACCACCGACTACCAGCAGCTCTTCAACAGCCTGAAACGCTCACCCGAGTTCCGCCTGCTCTTCGCCGACCGGGTTCATCGGGCGTTCTTCAACGATGGTCCACTCACCGACGAGCGCATCCGGAGCACCTACAACGCCCTGCGGGCACGGCTTTCCCCATCCATCACGGGTTTCTCCGACGTCATCACGCCCTGGATCAACGGGCGCAGGCGCTATGTGACCAACGCCTTCCAGAAGGCCGGCTTCCTCGCGTCCTCCAACGCCCCGGTGCTCACCGTGTTGGGCGGCCGGGTGGTGGACGGCACCCGCCTGACGATGAGCCGTCGCACCGGCACCATCTGGTACACCACCAACGGCAACGATCCCCGGATCCCCTTCACCTCCGCGGTGGCACCCGAGGCCCTCCGCTACGCCGACGCCCTGTCGCTGCGGCCGCCGCTGAGGATCCGGGCCCGGACGCTGGATGGCACCAACTGGAGCGCGCTGACCTCGGCGGATTTCCAGGCCGCCGCCGCACCGCGATCGGTGGTCTTCTCCGAGATCCAGTACAACCCGGTCGGCGGGGATGCCTATGAATTCATCGAGCTCTGGAACCCCGGCGCCACGCCGGTGGATTTGTCGGGCTTCCAGTTCTCGGGCATCACCTTCCGGTTCCCGAACCAGCGGGCCATCCTCGCCGCCGGCGCACGGTTCGTGCTGGGCAACGGCACCCGACCCGACCTCTTCCGCCAGCGCCACCCCGGCACCGCCGTGTTCGGATGGTACGAGGGCAGCCTCGCCAACGGCGGCGAACGACTGGAACTGAGAGACTCGGCGGGCCGGTTGGTCACGGCCGTGGAGTATGGCGACGACCTGCCGTGGTCGCGGGCAGCCGATGGCCGCGGCAGCTCGCTGGAGTTCCGGGACCCCGCCGCCGATCCTGGCGATCCGACGGCCTGGACCCCCAGCACTCCCGGCGGCACGCCGGGCCGCCCCCCGCAACCGGCCACCCCGGAGCCGAAGGTGCGCCTCCACGAGATCCACGCCAGCGGCCTGCCCGATTGGGTGGAAGTGCACAACCCGGGTTCGAGCCCTGTGGACCTCGGTGGGCACTCGATCACCGACAGGTCCGACGCCCGCCGGTTCGTCATCCCGGCGGGCACCCGTCTGGGCCCGGGAGCTTTCCGGGTCTTCTGGAGCACCGACGGCGCCTCGGCAGGCCCGGACAGGCTTCCCTTCTCGCTCAACACCGAC
>JBIKMQ010000074.1:0-7919 GCA_044359215.1 Candidatus Chromulinivoraceae bacterium | reverse complement strand
AGATCGGGTCGAACTTGTGGTCGTGGCACTGGGCGCACCCGATGCTCAGCCCCAGCAGGCCCGAGCCGGTGGTCGCCACGCGGTCGAAGACCGACTCGATGCGGAACTGCTCCGGGTCGATGCCGCCTTCCTGGTTGATCTGGGTGTTGCGATGGAACCCGGTGGCCACGCGCTGGGCCAGGGTGGCTCCGGGCAGCAGATCCCCGGCGAGCTGCTCGACCAGGAACGCGTCGAAGGGACGGTCGGCGTTGAGTGCCGCCACCACGGCGTCGCGGTAGGGCCAGATGGAGCGGGGGGCGTCGATGCTGTAGCCGTTGGAGTCGGCGTACCGGGCGACGTCGAGCCACCAGCGGCCCCAGCGTTCCCCGTGGTGCGGCGAACCGAGCAAGCGGTCGATCACCCGGCGGCGCTCCGCAGGCGAGTCGTGGGCGACGAAGTGCTGCACCTCCCCGGGCTCGGGCGGCAGGCCGACCAGGTCGAGGTGCACCCGGCGCAGCCAGGTGGCCGGATCGGCTGGGGGGGACGGCCGCAGGCCCTGTCGCCGCAGCCCATCGTCGATGAAGGCGTCGATCGGGTGGGGCGTCCCGGCCCCGGGCCCGCCGGCCGGCTCCGGGACGTCGGGCACCGGTGGCCGCGTGGGCGCGACAAAGGCCCAGTGGACGAACACCCCGGCAGCTTCACCGACGGGCGCGGCCGCACCGTCGGCGATCCATCGTCGGATCCGCCCGATGTCCGCCGGATCGAGGGGCGTGCGCCGGTAGGGCATCCGGTCGATGCCGGGATGGCTGCCCTCGACCACCTGCACCAGCAGGCTGCCGTCGGGGTCACCGGGCCGCAGGGCTGGTCCGGAGTCGCCGCCGGCCCGGGCCCCGGCCGCGGTGTCGAGCCGCAGGCCGGCCTTCGGTTGCACGGCCCCGTGGCACCCGACGCAGGCGCGGGTGAGGAGGGGCTTCACCGTCTCGAGGTAGGCGGACTCGGCCGCCGCATCGGCCCGTGCGCGACCGACCGACAGGCCCAGGAGGGCCGCGGCGAGGAATCGACCGAGGGATGGGGCGATCCGGTGCGTCATGGGCGGTTTGTGCGACAGGCTAGGCCTTTGGATCCGGGAAACAACCCGGCAGTCGGACGATCGGTCCCGGACGGGCGATCGAGCCGCGCGATCGAATCGAGGGGGGGCGGCCGGTCGGGAGGACAAAAGGCGTAAAAAAGGCCATTTTTGCGTGTTTTCGGGCGGCTTCAAAAAGAAGTCGAAACTCGTTGCCAAGCGTAATCCACGGGCGTAGGCAGGAACTCGAATCCCCTCCCAACGGACCGTCCGGAGCGCCGGTCGCGTCGTCGACGGACTCCGTCGACATCCGGACATCGGCCCGATCGGAGGGCAACGCAACGCAGCACCACAACGCATGAACCTCCAAAGAAACCTGCCGTTCCTGGCGGCCGCCTTCGTGGCGGCGCAGGCCTTCGGCCAAGCGCTTCCGGGAAAACCGGAGGACAATGGCGTCAATCCCGTCGGGGAGACCGTCTACGTCAACCCGTCCGACACCATCAACAACTCCAAGACCGAAAGCCTGGGCGTGGCCATCGGCCGAAACGGCAACGTGATCGTGGGCTGGGAGGACGATGGCGACGCCCTCTCGGACCTCGAGGCCGTGTGGACGCTCTTCGACCGCGACAGCAAGCCGATCACGCCCGAGACCACCATCACGTCGGTGGATCCGGCCTTCGCCGGACAGACCCTCACCTCCCGATTCCTGTCCTATTTCCGCAAGGACGGCAGCGCCGTCTCGGGTCGCACCGGGTGGGGACCCAAGATCAAGTCGAACCTGTTCGGTGACGGACTGGGCATGGGTTCGACCTCGTTCGACCTCGGCCTCGAGGTGGTGGAGTTCGCCGGCTACCAGGACGCGGGCGACTGGCCGGCGGTGCAATTGCTGACCGACGCCGGCACCCCGGTGGGCATCGTCAACGGCGTGCCCGTCGAGTATGGCGCCCGCTCCGGCAACATCCGCATTGGCGACTGGGAGTTCCTCTCCACGGGCAACGTGGTCGTGGTCGGCGAGAGCCGGCAGGGGGATGACCTGGTGAGCGTGTACAAGGGCGAAGCCGCGGCCAACCACGTCATCGTCCGGGTGGTCGACAAGACCGGCAAGGAGATCAAGGCCACGCAACTGGCCAGCGCCACCGCCACCAAGACCGAGATGTGGCACGGGTCGGGCGTCACGAAGGGCGGCTTCGCCGTGCGCTTTTCGGACAACGGTGCGGGCCGGGTGCGCCTTTTCGACAATGCCGGAACGCCGGTCTCGACCAACATCGACCTGGCGGCCGTCTCGGGCAATCCGATCGCCGGCGCCGGCGGGCGGGGCGACGGGGTGGGCTTCCACGGCAACGGCAACGACGCCTACGCCTCGGTGGCCATCGGCAAGGACTCCGACGGCAAGAGCCAGGTCTGGCTGAGCGTGCTCAACGCCAACGGCACCCTGCGCTGGAGCCGTTCGGTGGCCGACGACCTGGAATTGCTGGCCCCGGGCCGCTGCGATGTCGGCATCGACTCGCTGGGCCGCGTGGCCGTGGTGTTTGACGACGCCTCGGGCACCGGCGGCAGCGCCAAGCTCGTCATGGCCCGGGTCTTCGACGCCACGGGCAAGCCCTTGGGCAAGACCTTCCACGTGAGCGAGAGGGAGCTGCCCGCGGCGGACACCCTCGAGGCCAAGAACCCCCGGGTGGCCTTCCGCAATGATTCCATCGCCGTGGTCTGGGAAAGCCTGAACAGCGGCGAGCCCGACAAGCGCGTCGTGGCCATGCGCCAGTTCGTCATCCCGGTGCGCCCCGGAAGCATCGAGTCGGCCGGCCTGAAGCGCATCGTGGCCGACACGCCGGTGAACGTCCCGGCGGCCGATTCCCTCGGCAACTGGGAGCCCTTCGCCTCCGTGGTGGGCACCTCCACCTTCCTGATCGAGGGCAACACCTTCGCCGACGGCAGCACCTCCGAGCAGCGTTACGTGGTGGCCATGCAGCCGGCGGCCGGTGGCGCCATGAAGCTGGGCGAGGCGTTCTTCAATGATGCCGGTGTCCCGTTCAAGGGGGCCATCAACGCCTCCCGCCAGAACGGCAACCCGGGCCGGGTGGCGGGTGATCCCCGTCCGGGCGCGGTGAACTTCATCACCGGCGCCGAGGCCTCCCCGCACGTCGTGGACGGCTTCAACAGCGACAACCGCTTCACCGGTGGCTTCGACCGGCTGGGCGACGGACGCTATGGCACGGTGCAGACCTTCAAGCTCGACCCGGCCACCCTCGCCCAGACGGCGCTGAGCAAGGCGCAGGACTCGGCCAACGGGCGCCGCACCTCGGGCTCGGCCCCCGGCAACCAGATCTCCCGCTTCGGCGGCGATGTGGCGGCCTTGAGCGACGGCAACTTCGTCTCGGTGGTGGAGGACCGCTCCAACCAGCTGCGCACCGATGGCAATTGCGCCACCGCCACCATTTTCTCGCCCGATGGCAAGGTGGTGAAGGAGGCCTTCAAGGTCGCCGACGGCGACCTCTGGGCCAACGTCGCCGCCTTCAAGGGTGGTTTCGCCGTGCGCGTCGCGGGCAAGTTCTACTTCTACAACAATGCCGGTGAGCTGCAGGGCGAGCCGGTCGCGCAGACGACCTCCGGCGAGAACTTCGACGGCGGCCGCGGCGACGGCACCCGATTGGGCGGCCACATCAACCAGCCCTGGGTGTTCCTCGTCGGGCGGGTGGTGGGCTCCACGGCGGTCCGTGTCGCCATCTGGGACGGCCGGACGCGCACGCTGGCCACGGTGGCCGACGTGAGTGAGGGCGGCTTCCGGGCCGACGCCGACCGCGCCGTGGTCGGTGCCGACGGCCTCGGCCGCTTCACGGTGGCCTGGGTGTCCAAGCCCGACGGCTACGAGGCCCAGCAGGTGGCCGCGCGCGTCTTCGAGATGGACGAGGCCACCAAGACGGTGAAGCCGCTCACGCCGAGCTTCCTGCCCTTCGTGAACGCCTCGCCGGTGGGTGGCATCCGCTCGGTGGGCATGAGCGTCGCCATGACCACGAAGCAGATTCTCGTGGCCGCCAAGGGCGAGATCAACCTGCAGAACCAGCCCGAGCAGGGGGCCAACTCCACCAAGGAGATCAACTTCTACACGGTGATCTCGCACCCGGCACCCAAGGACGACACCACGCCGGCGGCCGGTGGTTCCTCCACCACCGCCCCGCGCATCTCGGTGGCCCTGGTCAACGGCCAGTTGAGCATCACCTCCGACCCGCAGCCGCTGCCGGCGGGCTTCGTCTTCGAGGTCGCCCCGAGCCTCACCGGACCGTGGGTCGCCCAGCCGGGGGCCAACACGCCCATCACCCTGCCGGTGGGCACCGACGCGGTCCGCTTCCTGCGCGCCATCAAGCGCTGAGCGGCCGCACCGGGTCTTGAACGCTCCCCTCACGGGGGCCGGATCGAATCCGTCGATCCGGCCCCTCTTTTTTTGGACGCCCCGGCTGGCCTTCGAGGCCTTCCCGGCGCAGGATCCCGGACATGATCTCCCGTCGACAGGTCCGTGCCGGATGGCTCGCGCTGGCCCTCCTGGGGTGCTGTTCCCTCCACGCCGAGACCCTCTGGGAAGCCCGTCCGTTCTCGTCGGAGGGCTTCAACGGACTCATCGAGGGCCCGGCCTGCGACCGATCTGGCGCGGTGTTCTGTGTCGGCTATGGCGACGCCCGCAACATCGCCCGCGTGACTCCCGACGGACGCGCCGAGCGTTTCCTGGCCCTGCCCGAGGGCAGTGCCGGCAACGGCATCCGCTTTGACCGCGCCGGCCGCATGTACGTCGCCGACTACACCGGCCACAACGTGCATCGCATCGACCCGGCCACCCGCCAGGTCACCGTGCTGGTCCACGACGCCCGGATGAACCAGCCCAACGACCTGGCCATCGCCGCCGACGGAACCCTCTATGCCAGCGACCCGAACTGGAAGGACGGCACCGGGCAGCTGTGGCGGGTGGACCGCAAGGGCCGGGCGCACCGGGAGGCCGAGGGCATGGGCACCACCAACGGCATCGAGGTCAGCCCCGACGGCCGCCGGCTGTACGTCAACGAGAGCGTCCAGCGGCGCATCTGGGTCTTCGACATCGGGCGGGGCGGCCGCCTCGGCCAGCGGCGGATCTTCAAGGAGTTCCCGGACCACGGCTTCGACGGCATGCGCTGCGACGTCGACGGCAACCTGTACGCCACCCGGCACGGCAAGGGCACGGTGGTGAAGATCTCCCCCAAGGCGGAGATCCTGAGGGAGATCGACGTGCTCGGGCCGCACCCCACCAACCTGTGCTTCGGCGGCGAGGATGGCCGCACGGTGTATGTCACCGAGGCCCACGCCCAGCGGCTGGTGAGTTTCCGGGTGGATCGCCCCGGGTTGGAATGGGCCCGCTGGAAGAGCGCCCGATGAGCTTCGTGGCCTGCGACTGGGGCACCTCCCGGCTGCGGCTCCGGTGGCGCGGTCCGGACGGCGTGTCGCGGGAGGTGGCCTGCGACGACGGTGCGGCGCGGTTGGCCGCGTTGCCCGGCGATCGGGCGGAAGCCTTCGCCGGGGCGCTGCGGCGTGCGCTCGACCGGCTGGGTGCGCCCGAAGGACTCCCGGTGGTGGTCTCGGGCATGGCCGGGTCGAGCATCGGCTGGCGTGAGCTGCCATATGCCCCGCTGCCCTTCGCCCTCGACGGCTCGGGCGTGATCGTCGAGCGGCTCGCCCCGGGCGTCCACCTGGTGTCGGGGGTCCGGGGCGCGTCCGACATGATGCGTGGCGAGGAGACGCAAGCCCTCGGCTGGGCCGAGCAGTCGGGCGACGCCGTTCCGGCCGTGGCGACGCTCATCCTGCCGGGCACCCATTCCAAGCACCTCCGGGTCGAGTCGGGGGCGGTGACCGCCATCTCCACCTTCCTGACGGGCGAATTGTTCGAGGTGCTGGGCCGGCACAGTGTGTTGCGCCACTCGATCGACGCGGAGGCCGTTGGTCCGGCCGACTCCGGCGACGGGGAGGCCACGGCCTTCGACGAGGGCGTGGAGGCGTCGGGGCGGATGGCCCTCGGCGCCGCGCTGTTCCAAGTGCGGGTCCGGCAGGTGCTCCACGGCCGGCCGCCAGCCGCCAACCGGGCCTTCCTGAGCGGCCTGCTGATCGGGGCCGAGCTTCGGGCCCTCCCGGACGACGGCACGCCCATCGTGCTGGCCGCCGGGTCCGGTCTCCGGGGGGCGTACAGCCGGGCGGCGGCCGGATGCGGGCTGGGCTCCCGATGGAGCGCCATCGAGGTCGACGATCTCTGCGAATTGGGTCAGCGTCGCCTCTGGCGGCGATGGTCCGGGGGCTGAATGCCTCGGGCGCGGTCTGGCGGCCTGAGGCGACGGAGCCGGTGCGGGAAGCTCCGGCCCCGGCCCCGGCTCCGTTCCAGGGCCCGATCGCCTTGGAGATTCTGGCAATGATCCAACCCTTCCACGAAGCCCGTTTCCGGGCCATGCCGGTCGTCGGCATCCTGAGGTTCTTTCCGCTGGCGCAGGTCGAGCACCTGGTGCCGGCGGTGATGGCCGGTGGCCTGGTGAACCTGGAGGTCACCCTGAACAGCCCCGGGGCCACCGACCTCATCCGGCGGGCCCGGGAGCTGGTCGGCGACCAGGGCAATGTCGGCGCCGGCACCGTCACCTCGATGGCCGGCCTCGAAGCCGCGCTGGAGGCCGGGGCGAGCTTCATCGTCACGCCGGTGGTGTTGCCGGAGGTCATCCGCGCCTGTGTGGATCGGGGTGTGCCGGTCTTCCCCGGGGCATTGACCCCCACGGAGATCTTCACGGCCTGGAATCTCGGGGCCACGATGGTCAAGGTGTTCCCGGCCGACCAGCTGGGGCCGGGCCACCTCAAGGCGGTGAAGGCTCCGTTCCCGGAGATCCCGCTCATGCCCACCGGCGGGGTCACCGTCGAGACGCTCCCAGCCTTCCGCGCCGCCGGGGCCGATGCCTTCGGGGTGGGCAGCCCCCTGTTCGACCCGCGTCGGGTGGCCGCCGGCGACTGGGACTGGTTCCGCCAGCGTGCCGGGCAATTCCGGGACGCGTGGCTGGCGTGCTCGGGTGCGGCCAGCCGATGAATCGGCCGAACCCGGGTCGCGGACCGGACGGCTTGCTGTTGTCGCTCACATGGACTTTGACGGGGCCGGCTGCCCGGCGCTAGGTTCCAGCCATGAAGCAAGGCCGATCCTCGATCCCGTGGGGTGTCGTTGCCGTGCTGGCCCTGCTGCCGGCGGCCAATCCCACGCTTTTCGCCGGCGACAAGGCCCAGACCTCGGGTGCCGTCCGCTCCGAGGCGGCCCCCGGTTCCCGCCTCCAGTCGGAGGCCGAGCGGGTGGGCACGATGAACAAGCTGCTGCGCAATCGGCAGTTCGACGTGTTCCGCTCGGGCAACTCGCTGGGCGGGGCCATCGACGTGTCCCTGCCGGCACCGTCCAAAGCCATCCCGAACCTCGACCCGAAGGCCCAGCAACGCCTGCTCGACGAGTACGACCGCAAGAAGAACTGGCTGGCCGAACCGGGCTCGGTGACTCCGCGCGAGATCGACAAGGCCGACGAGATCGAGTCTGGAAAACCCACCAGGGACGACGACGAAATCCCGAATTTCAGCCGTGAGCGCGGGCGTTCCCGCCGCTCAAGGGATGAGGCCGCCCAGCGGAGCGATTTCGAGGACGACGAGGGACAGGCCAAGCCGAGGAACCGCAAGGACTCGAGGCTTTCGGCCGAGGAATCCCGCTCGGACAGGCGCACGGCCGACCGTGCGACCCAGCAGGCCGCACGCCAGTTGGACCCCAACAGCACGGATGCCGGGCGCTCCAAGCCGATTTCCGAGGTGTTGGCCGCGGATGCCGATCACCGGAACTGGTTCAAGGCCCCTG
>JBIKMQ010000073.1:0-7965 GCA_044359215.1 Candidatus Chromulinivoraceae bacterium | reverse complement strand
GGAACCTCGCCGCCGGCCCGGAGACCACCGTGTTCAACGGCGACTGGCGCTCCCCGGGCTTCTTCTGGAAACAGCTCGTGAGCGGCGCGGCACTGGCGGTCGTCATGACCGGTCTCGACCAGAACAACATGCAGAAGACCCTCTCCTGCCGCACCCTGCCCGAGGCGCGACGGAACCTCTGGCTCTTCACGCCGGTCATGGTCCTGGTGACCCTCGCGATCCTCGTGCTCGGGGCCCTGCTCTTCCGGTTCGCCGAGGCCCGGGGCATCCCCCTGCCCGACCGCACCGACGAATTGTTCCCGCGCATCGCCCTGGGTCACCTGGGAACCCCGGCTGCCGTGGTCTTCGTGCTCGGGCTGACGGCGGCCACCTTCAACAGCGCCGACTCGGTGCTCACCTCCCTGACCACGAGCTTCTGCGTGGACTTCCTGGGTTTCGAGCGACGACGCGACCTGTCCCAGCAACGCATCGCGGGCACCCGGCGCCGGGTGCACATGGCCTTCGCCGGCGTGCTCTTCCTGACGCTGTGCCTGCTTCAGGTGCTGGCCTCGCGCTTCGCGGTCATCGACCTGGTGCTCAAGCTGGCGAGCTACACCTATGGGCCCCTGCTGGGCCTCTTCACCCTGGGACTGGCAACCCGGGTGCGCCTGCGCGGGGACCGGCTGCCGTGGGTCGGCGTCGGCGCCATCGCCCTCTGCGCGCTGCTCGACCTCCAGTCGGCCCGCTGGTTCGGCGGGTACCGTTTCGGCTTCGAGCTGCTGCTGCTCAATGCCGCGCTGACGGGGATTGGCGCGGCAACCCTTGCCCGCGCCGCGACCCTTGAGGCCACACCAGCGCCATCGCCCTGACCTTCAAGGACCGGCCGGGTGTGCGCGCTGCGGCGACGCCCGCCGGGGATCGGGCGATGCCCGGCCGGGAGGCCCCAGAAAGAGACGTGCAAAACGCGCGCCGAACGCCATCTTTCCGCCCATGGCCCATGTGATCGTGCGTCCCCCGTGGCACCTGCCCGACAGTGCCATCACCCCGGAATCGGTGTACCATCGCCGACGCGACTTCCTCCGAGCCCTCGGCTTCGTCGGCGGAGGCCTGGCGGTCGGCCTTCCGGCCCTGGCCCAAGCCCCGGCGTCCCCCGCCCCGGCACCCGCGGCCCCGAAGGGTTCTGGGTTCACCCCCGGTTCGCGGAATCCCGAGTTCAACCCCACCCTGAGGCTCTCCGACGAGTCGGTGGCCACCGGCTACAACAACTACTACGAGTTCAGCACGACGAAGACCCGCGTGAGGGAACTCGTCGGGCGGTTCCGCACCGACCCGTGGACCATCGACGTCGGCGGCCTGTGCGAGAAACCCATGAAGCTGGGGCTCCCGGACCTGCTGGCAGGCTTCCCACAGGAGGAGCGGGTGTACCGGTTCCGCTGCGTCGAAGCCTGGTCGATGGTGGTCCCGTGGAACGGCTTTCCGCTGGCCGCGCTCGTCGCCCGGGCCAAGCCCAAGCCGGAAGCCCGGTTCGTGGCCTTCACCACGGTGCTGCGCCCCGAGGAGATGCCGGGCATCGCGCGCATGCCCGACTATCCCTGGCCCTACACCGAGGGCCTTCGCCTGGACGAGGCCATGCACCCGTTGTCCTTCGTGGCCACCGGGATCTACGGCAAACCCCTGCCCAAGCAGAACGGGGCGCCGGTGCGGTTGGTCGTGCCCTGGAAGTACGGCTACAAGAGCATCAAGAGCATCGTCCGCATCGAATTCACCACCAAGCAACCCTCCACGCTGTGGGAAACGCTCAACCCGAGGGAATACCCCTTCGAGTCCAATGTCGATCCGCAAGTGCCCCATCCCCGCTGGAGCCAGGCCACCGAGCGCGTCGTGGACACCGGGGAACGCATCCCGACCTTGTACCTCAACGGCTACGCCCCGCTGGTGGCCAAGCTCTATCCCAACCGCAAGGCCTGAACCCGGGCAACGGAGAGCGGTGGTCAGGCCCTGCGCTCGAAACGGCATCGCCCGACGGCGCCGCACGGCGCCCACTGGAAAGGCTCACCGAACCACCGTGGCCTGAAGCGGAGGCCAGTAGGCCTGGGCGGCGACCCACGCGCTGATGAGGGCGGCCAGCACCAGGGAGTGCCAGAAGACAAACCTCAGGATGCCGGCCTCCTGGCCCTCGGCCCGGGCGGACACCCCTGCCACCACGATGCTCTGCGCATCGACCATCTTGCCCATGACTCCGCCGGTCGAATTGGCGGCGCACATGAGGTAGGGGCTCAATCCCAACTGCTCGGCGGTGATCCGCTGCAGCGACCCGAACAAAACGTTCGAGGCGGTGTCCGATCCGGTCAACGCCACACCCAGCCAGCCGAGGAGCGTGCCGAAAAATGGGTACAGCACACCCGTCTTGGCCAGAGCGACACCCAGGGTCGCATCGGCCCCGGACAACTTGGTGACATTTCCGAGGGCCAGCATCGCCGCGATGGTCACCAGTGATTGCCGCACCGCCAGGAGGGTCTCCCACCAGATCCGAAGCATCCGGCGCGGCGAGAATCCCATCAGGAACCCGCTGGCGACCGCGGCGACGAGGATGCCGGTGCCCGTCGCCGACAGGACGTTGCCGCGCCATTCGACCTTCTCGGGCTTGGCGACCGGCACGACCGGAGGTGTCCGCATCACCTGCTGGTGGATGCCGGGCACCTGGAACACCGGGGCCGCCACCCGGTCAAGGGCCTCCTTCACCGGCCGGGTGCCCCAGAGGAAGATCGCCGCCGTGAGGAGGAACCAAGGGACCCAGGGACGCCACCACCGCCCGTCGACCGCCGGGGTTCCTACGGCCATCGGCACCGTCGGTGAACCGCGGCGCCGCCGCCAACGGAGCAGCAGCAGGACCGCCGCGAGGCTCACCAGGGCCGAGATCGAATCCACCAGCCATGGGCCGTGGTGGTTGCTCACGAGGTATTGCATGCCGGCGAAGCTGGCTCCCGCCACGAGGGCCACCGACCACACCTCGCGGATTCCCCGCCAGCCCGACATCGCCCCGACGATCCAGAGCGGGATGATCGCCGAGAAGACCGGCAACTGGCGACCGGCCATCGCCGAGAGCTTGAGCACGTCCAGGTCGGTCACCTGCGCCAGCGTGGTGATCGGGATGCCGATGCTGCCAAAGGCCACGGGGGCAGTGTTGGCGATGAGCGACAGCCCGCTGGCATGGATCGGCGGGAAACCCAGCTCGATGAGCAGCGCCGCGGTGATGGCGACGGGGGCACCAAACCCGGCCGCCCCCTCGATGAAGGCGCCGAAACAAAACGCGATCAGGATCACCTGGACGCGCGGGTCCGGGGCCAGGCGCAGCAACTGCCCCTTGAGGTCCTGGAAGCGGCCGGAACGCACCGTCAGCGCGTGCAGGAACATCACGTTCAGGACAATCCACCCGATCGGGAACAGGCCATAGGCGGTGCCGTAGGCGGCGGCTCCCAGCGCGGCAGGCAACGGCATGCGGAAGGCCAACAGGGCCACGCCCAGTGCCGAGGCCAAGGCCAGCACCGCCGCGATTCCGACCCTCACGCGGCCGGAGGCCACCAGGCCGAGGAGCAGCACCACGGGGATGGCCGCCACCAAGGTGGACAGCCACGGGTTTCCCAAGGGATCGAGGGGTTGCGGCCAAGGCATGGTGTCCGACAGGATGCCCGGTCTCCCTCCGGCCGGGAAGGCGCGAACGAGTCGTCGAGCTCAGCGCAGAGGCTGCACCTCCAACGGTCTCGATCGGGGGGACAACGACACTTGCTTTCGCCCACGGAGGGTCCCATGGTGAAGAGCCGATTCGGGAACACCCGCAAAACTGCGGCCTTTTAGCCATGAGCGAACCACTGGAGATCAACCTCGACCTCGACAAACTGTTCCAGCCTGCCTGGGCCACCTCACCGACGGACCCCAACAAGTACGCCAGGTACGATGGAACGGAGGGAGAATCCCGGGGAGACCGGCGCTTCGGTCGCGGCGACCGTCCGCCTCGGCCCGGCGGTGGTTTCGGCGGACCGCGCGGAGGCGGTGGCGATCGTGGACCGCGTCCCGGTGGCTTCGGCGGCCCTCGCCCCGGCGGTGATCGCGGACCTCGCCCGGGTGGCGATCGCGGGCCCCGTCCTCAGGGCGGTGGTGCCCCCGGCATCGCCTGGGACCCGAAGGGCCCTCCGCGCCGGGAAGGCCCCGGCCGCGGACCCCGCCGTCCTGATTTCCGGCCCGAGCCGTTGATCCCGGTGGAGCTCACGCTCACCCCGGAGGCCGGCGGCGTGAGCTCGCTGGCCCGGCAGATCAAGCTCAGCGGCCGCGCCTACCCGCTCTTCGAGGTGGCCGGACTCGTGATGCAGAAGCCCGACCGCTACACGGTGGGTTTCAAGGTCATCAAACGACGCGACGAGGCGACCAAGAAGGACGTGCCTGTCCAACCCCTCTTCGTGTGCAGCCTCGACGACACGCTCTGGCTGAGCGAGGCCGCCGCGACCGACCACGCGCTCAAGGCGCACTTCGACACCTTCTACCAGACTCAGAAGCTCCCCTGCGACCCTCCCAAGGGTGTCTGGACCCTGGTGGCCCAATGCGGGATGACCGGTGAACTCCTCGGGCCGCCGAACTTCCACGGGTACCAGGAGAAACTCCGCAAACTGCACAGCGAGCGGTTCTCCCGGATGAACTTTGACGCGTACAAGAGCCGCGTGAAGATCGTCAAGGACGAGGCCGTGGTGAAGCAGTGGACCGAGTCGGTCAGCTTCCGCTTCGAATACACCGCCCTCAACGTGCCGGAACCGAAGGTCTTCGCGTCGATGGACGAGGTGCGCGCCCACTTCATCGAGGTGCATCAACCGACCATCATCCGGCAGGTCGACTCCTTCATCCCGAAGGCCGACGCCAAGCTCCCTGCCCCGTTGCAAACCCTGATGCGCGTCTCACTCGACAAGGAGAAGCGCTTCCCGATCCGCATCGCGACGGCCCTGAGCGGCACCTTCGCCTCGATGGGCCTCCAGTTCTTCAAACGAGACAAGACCGTGGTGCACGTGGCCGTGGCCCGCCCGCACTACCTGGACATCGAGAACAGCGTGGTGTCGGAGACCACCAAGAAGATCATCGAGCACATCAACACCAACGTCGGCACCAACCGCAAGCGTCTGGTGGAGACCCTGGCCCCGAGCCCGGCGCCGACAGAGGCCCCGGTCGAGGGCGCGGCCGCCCCGGCCCCGTCGCCGCTGACGGCCGAACAGCAGACCGTGCTCAACGACCTGCACTGGCTGATCCACCAGGGACACGTCATCGAGTTCGCCAGCGGCATGCTCGAGACGGCCAAGAAACCCGCCCCGCGGCCGGCTCCGGCCCAAAAGCCCCCGAAGAAGGGCGACAAGCCCGCCGCCGAAGTGGCCGCCCCGCCGGCACCCGCCTCGGACGACGCCGTCTCAGCGGCTGACGTGGCGGCGTCTCTGGCCCAAGAGGCCCCCGCCGAGGCGACCGATGCCCCCGCCAGCCCCGAACCGGCCGCGGCCTCCGACCAAGCCGAGCCGCCTGCCGCCCCGGACCAACCGCCCCAGGCGGCCTGAACCCGGACCATCGTCCACCGGAAACGGCACCCCTCCAGGGTGCCGTTTTCCTTGGAGCCCTGACGCCCCACCGAACCCCGGAAAACCCAAGCGTGACCCTGCAGGAGGAAATCCAACGCCGGCGCACCTTCGCGATCATCTCCCATCCGGACGCCGGCAAGACGACGCTCACGGAGAAGCTCCTGCTCTATGGCGGCGCCGTCCAATTGGCCGGCTCGGTGACCGCCCGCAAGAACCAGCGCGCCACCACCTCCGACTGGATGGAGCTGGAGAAGAAGCGTGGCATTTCCATCAGTTCCACCGTCCTGCAGTTCGAGTACGCCGGCTACCGGATCAACCTGCTCGACACTCCTGGCCACAAGGATTTCTCCGAGGACACCTACCGGGTGCTCACCGCCGTCGACGCCGTCATCATGGTCATCGATGCCGGCAAGGGCGTGGAGTCCCAGACCCGCAAGCTCTTCGAGGTGTGCGCCCGGCGAGGCGTTCCGATCTTCACCTTCATCAACAAGCTCGACCGGCCGTCCCGGGATCCCATCCTGCTGATGGATGAACTCGAGGCCGTGCTGGGCCTCCGTTCCTGCGCCATGAACTGGCCCTTGGGCAATGGACCGGAATTCCGGGGGATCTACGACCGGGCCGAGAAGAAGGTCCACCTGTTCGAACGCGTGGTCGGCGGCATGTATCGGGCCCCGGTCAACGTGACCGGGCTCGAGGACCCGATCGTCCGGGAGAAGCTCGACGACCTGACGTACGCCACGGTGCGCGAGCAAATCGAGATGGTGGAACTGGCCGGGGCCGCCTTCGACCATGGCGAGGTTCTGGCCGGAAAGCTCACCCCGGTGTTCTTCGGTTCGGGCGTGAACAACTTCGGCGTCCAACTGCTGCTGGACCGCTTCCTGCAATATTCGTCTGCGCCCCGGGGCCGTACGGTGGCCACGGAATAGCCGGGAGTCCCGGAGCCCCCCGGTTCCCGGTCCCCGGCTGACCAGGGATCACCCCGGGGCTCGGCCCGGGCCGGCCACGTTCAACGCGACGATGCCTTCGATCCCGTGGCCCGGGATGGCTTCGACGGCTTCGGGGACTTCTTCGGGGTCTCGCGAGACGCGGACGCCCGGGTAGGTTTCGCCCGCCCGGCCGCCTTCGGGCCACGGCCCGGGAAGGTCAGTTCGGCGATGCCGGATTTGTCGAGTTCACCCAAGCCGGCGACGACCATCCGCCGGTACTGGCCCAAGGCGGCTTGGGCGAGCGGAAGCTTCACTCGCTCCTGCTTCGCGAGTTGGACGGCGATCCCGGAATCCTTGGCCGCATGGGCGGCGCTGAAGTAGCAGGCATGGTCGCGCTTCTGCATGTCCTCGCCGTCGGTCTCGAGCACCCGCGAGTTGGCCCCGGTTTGCGAAAACACCTCGCGCAGCATCGCCAAGTCGAGACCCAGCGCGGCCCCGAGGCCCAGACCCTCGGCCAGACCTGCGGTGTTGATGTTCATCACCATGTTGACCAGCGCCTTGACCTGCGCGGCCGTTCCCGCCGGTCCGATGCGCCGGCGGGATGTCGATAGGACCGCCAGCACAGGCTCGGCCCGGTCACAGGCGGCCTGCTCCCCGCCGATCATGAGGTACAGGGTTCCCTGCCGGGCCTGGGTGATGCTCGAGGCCATGCAGGCCTCGACGCTCTGGGCCCCGACGGACTTCGCGCGGGTCTCCACCAGGACATGGGTCGCCGGGCTCACGGTTGCGCAGTTGATGAAGAGCCTGCCCATCGCCCCCTTGAGGAGGCTGTCGCCCCGTGTCGCGAACAGGGACTCCATCGCGGCGTCGTCGGTGACCACGGTGATGATCACGTCGGCAACCGCCGTCACGGCGGAGAGCTTCTTGGGGGCCTCGCAGCCCAGTTCAGCGGCCAGCGCCTGGGCCTGTTTGCGACGAACATCATGCACGGCGGTGACCGCAAACCCCGATTCCTTAAGGCGGCGGGCCATATTGGCCCCCATGCGTCCCACTCCCACACAGGCGATTCTGATGCTCATGATGGTCTGATTCCTGATCCTCGTCTTTGGTCTTTGGTCTCGGCCTTCAACGATTGGCCCGCACGCCTGCGGTGACACCGGAAGACGTGGCCCGGGATTGCGACAGGTCGAGGAGGTCGATCAGGACCCGCTCAGCCTCCCGAAGATTGACGTCGGCGGCAACCCCCTCCTCCTCCTCCTCGCCGTCCTCTTGTCCGGCCTCGCGCTGCCGGCGGCGCTCGGCGGCGGAGTCCTTCCCGTTGCCGGCCGTGAGGGCGCGTGCGTCACGGGCGGTGGCGGCGACGACCGGCTTGGCCGCCTTGGGCTCCGGCAGGCCGGGCTGGGAGGCGTTCTTGAGGGTGATCTCGTAGGTCAGGGGTTCGGTCTCGTTGCGCA
>JBIKMQ010000071.1:0-8081 GCA_044359215.1 Candidatus Chromulinivoraceae bacterium | reverse complement strand
GGCAGGTCCTGGTTGTCGGTGCCCAGCGCGTAGCCGACCCAGGCGCCGAGGCTCGGGAAGCCGTCCAGCGCGAAGCCCGTCGAGAGGAAGTTCTCGGCCGGCCCGTGGGTGTTGCTCTTGCTCGTGAGCGAGTGGACGAAGGCGATTTCGTCGGTCAGCCCGGCCAGGTGGGGGATGAGGTCCGAGACCATCTTCCCGGTCTGCCCGTGCGGACGGAAGGCGTACTGAGGCCGGGCGAGGTTGCCGGCCGGTCCCTGGAAGGTGACGGCCGGGCCGCCGGGCATGGGCTTGCCGTCCCAGCGGTCCAGCTCGGGCTTGTGGTCCCAGGTCTCGAGCTGGCTGACCGCCCCGGCGCAGAAGATCACCACCACGTTGCGCGCCTTCGGCGGGAAGTGCGGTGCCCTGGGACGGAGCGGATGGGCCCCGTGCGCGGCCGGCGCGGCCGGCGATCCGTGCGCGGTGGCGGCCAGGAGTCCCTGACGGTCGAGCAGGTGCGTCAGGGCCATGGATCCCAGCGCGGTGGCGCCGCACCCGAGGAAGTTCCGCCGGTCGAGCAGGCCATGGCCCTGGAAGGAAAGCGGTCGATCGGCGGGGTTCATGGGACGAAGAGGAACTCGTTGCTGTTGAAAAGCGCCCTGGCCAACGCCTCGAGCCCGTGGCCGGGCCGGTCGTCCGCGCCCGCCTCGCCGGAGACGCTCCCGGCCGCCATCGCCTGCAGGGCCTCGGCCTGCTCCTCGGGGGAGGGTGGCCGACCCAGGGCCCGCAGGAAGGCGCGCCGGACCTGGGCCCGGGGATCGGCCCCGGCCTCGAGGCGCACCCGCCGGGCGAAGGCCCGCGCGCGCTCGAGGGTGAAGCGGCTGTTCCACAGGTTGAGGGCCTGGATCGGGGTCGTGGACTCGCGCCGGCGGGCGGTGCTCTGGCCAGCATCCGGGCAGTCGAAGGCGCCGAAGACGGCCTCGGGCTCCCGGCGTACCTTGTGCGCGTAGATCATCCGCCGCAGGCCCCCGGCCGGGAACGACTCGACGGGCTTGAACCCGCTGAGGCCCCCGCGCTGGTCGAAGAGGTCGAAGCCACGCCCCCAGCGCTGCCGGTCCAGCTCGCCCGAGACGGCCAGCAGCGCGTCGCGCATCGCCTCCGACTCGAGGCGCCTGGGAGGGAAGCGCCACAGGAGCCGTGCCTCGGCATCCCGGGCGGCGGCCTCGGGCCGGTGGTCCGAGGACTGGCGGTAGGTGGCCGACAGCACGATGAGCCGGTGCAGGTGCTTGAGCGATCCGCCCTGTTCGACCAGCTCGCGGGCCAGCCATTCGAGCAGGCCCGGGTGCGAGGGTCGGCTTCCCGTGCGCCCGAAGTCGTTGGGCGTGTCCACCAGGCCGGTGCCGAAGTGCCCCTGCCACACGCGGTTGACGATCACCCGGGCCACCAGCGCCTGCTCGGGCCTCGCCAGCCAGTCGGCCAGCGCCCGCCGCCGGACCGCCTCGGGGGTGCCCGCCTCCAGGCGCAGCGATCCGCCGAGGGCCGTGGGCACGGCCGGGCCCACCTCCTCGGCCGGCTGCTCGGGGTCGCCCCGGCGCAGCAGGTGGATGCGGTCGGGCCTGCGGAACACCCCGGCGAAGGCCTGCTGCCGGGCCACCGCCTCGGCGATGGACCGCTCGATCCGGTGGCGCTCGTCCAGCAGCGCCCGCGCCCGTCGCCGGTCGCCGGGCTCCATCGCGGGCAGCAGGGCCTCGAGGTCGTCGGACCTCGGGTTCGCGCCCTCGAAGCGCCGCCGGTCGCCGGCGTCGGCGACGGTCTCCCAGCGGCCGTCCCCCCGGTCGACCTCGATGCGGTAGGCCGTGGCCAGCCGGTCCGAGAACTCGCCCTCCCGGTCACGGGCCCAGGACACCCGCTCGATCCGCCGGGGCTCCGGGAATTCCAGCACCACCTGGCCGCGGCCCTTCTCGCCCGACATCCAGCTCCGGGAGTTCCCGTACCGGCCGTCGTGGACGAAGCGCAGCTCGTGGCGGTTCTCGACCGTGGTGTCGCCCGTCGAACTGGCGGTCGTCCCGGCTGAGGCCAGCGCTACGTTGCGTGATCCGGTGTCCCAGACCTCCAGCTCGTCGAGGCAGGGCTCGAGCGAGTTGGTCTCGAGCACCGTGAAGCGCACCCGCCGGGCGACGACCGGGGCGAAGCGGTCGGAATTGCCCCGGGCCTTCACCGCCGGCCGCAGGGGTCCGCCGCCGGCCGCACCCCCGGTGGCCGGCGTCGGCCGGGCCGCCGGCTCAAGGCGGGCCAGCTCGTTCCCGAGGACGCCGAGCCGTTCGCGCCCCCGGGCGATCCCGGCGCGCCGTGCCTGCGACTCCGGGTCGCCCAGCTCGCGGTCGCCGTACTCCACGCCCGCGAAGAAGGCCTGCATCCCGTAGTATTCGCGGGCCGTGATCGGGTCGAACTTGTGGTCGTGGCACCGGGCGCAGCCGATGCTCAGGCCCAGGAAGGCCTGCGAGGTGTTGACCACGATCTCGTCGAGGGCGTCCTGACGGGCCAGCCGCTTGGAGACGTCGTCTGCGCCGATCTGCCCGGGCAGCAGCACCGAGGCCGTCACCAGGAATCCGGTGGCGGCGTCACGGCCGAGCTGGTCGCCGGCAAGCTGCTCACCCACGAAGCGGCCGAAGGGCGTGTCGCGGTTGAAGGCGTCGATCACGTAGTCGCGGTAGGGCCAGGCGTGCGGGCGCTCGGTGTTCACCTCGAAGCCATGGGTGTCGGCGTAGCGCACCACGTCCAGCCAGTGCTGGCCCCAGCGCTCGCCGTGGGCCGGCGACTGCAGCAGCGATTCCACCACGCGCTCATGCGCGTCGGGCCGCCGGTCCTGCACGAACGCCTCGACGGCCTCCGGGTCCGGGGGCAGGCCCGCCAGGTCGAGGTGGACCCGGCGCAGCCAGGCCACGCGGCCCGCCTCGGGCGACGGCCCGAGACCGGCGCGCTCCAGTGTCTCGAGCACCCATTGGTCCGGCGGGGTGCGGGCCCAACCGGCCGCCCGGGGCACGGGCGGCTCGACCCGGCCGAGCGGTTCGAAGGCCCAGTGCCCACCGCCCGCGCCCTCTGAGCGCAGGCCCGCGAGCAGCGGTCCGAGCACCCCGAGAGCGGCCGCGAGGGCTCGGAGACGCATGGACGATCGGCGGGGCATGGGCGGAAGGTTTCTTGGCGGAGATTCGATGGTTCCCAGAAGACCATCCCGTCGCGCCGGGTCAAGCGGCGGCGCTGGCGGATGGTGCGGGTGCGGCGGATTGCACGGCCCGGGGTCCCGGCGGCCCGGAGTTTCTGCTTGCCTGCCGGAGGTTCCGACCGAAGTTGGTGGGCCTATGAAGAAACTGCTCGCTCTGGCCGCATCCCTCGCCATCTCCGTCTCCGTCTTCGCCGGGGAGTACCCCGACATCAGCATCAAGGAGGTCAAGGCGCTCGTCGCCGCCAAGAAGGCCGTGTTCATCGACGTCAACGGCACCGAGTCGTACGCCAAGGGCCATGTGCCCGGCGCCCTCGACTTCGACGCCATCGAAAACGACTTGGCCAAGTCGCTGCCGGCCGACAAGTCCACGCTGATCGTCGCCTACTGCGGTGGCCCGCGCTGCAAGGCCTACAAGGCCGCCGCCGAGGCCGCCGAGAAGCTCGGCTACAAGAATGTGAAGCACATGTCCGCCGGCATCTCCGGCTGGAATGCCGCCGGCGAGAAGACCGAGAAGAAGTCCAAGAAGTGACCGTGGCGGAGTGGGCGCGGCGGAGCCTGCGGTCCCGGGTCGTGGCCATCAGGCTCGTCACCGTCCGCCTCTTCCCCGACGGCACCGCCGACCCGCCCGGTCAGGTGGCACCGCCCGGATACCCTGGGACGGTCGCCTTCAGGATCCGCCGGACCATCGCGGCTTCGTCGCCACCCAGGTGGCGAGAGGCCGCGTTGCGCGTCCCGGGATCTCCCGTTGTCTTCGCTGTCGCCGTCGGGGACCTCAGGGCGTCGGCCAGGGCCCGGTCGATGTCCCCTAGGATCCGGTGCCGCAGGGCGGGATCCAGGCCGTCGAAGAACGGTGTGTGCACCAGGTAGCTGCACCGGTGCCGCATCAGGCGGGTCCGCAGGTCGAAGTCCTTCAGTGAACGGCCTTCCACCTCCCGCCGGTTGCGCGCGAAGGCCTCCCGGAAGGCCGGGTCCCCCGCGATGCCTCCGGCGGGCAGCGGCACCTCCCCGGCGAAGAGCAGGTAGCCCACCAATCCGGCCAGCTCGGCCTCGAGGTCCGCGGGCAATTCCAGCGGCAGGGAACCGCCGTGACGGTGGCGCACCTCGCGGAATCGGTACTGGGCCCGGACCAGCCGGTTCACGCCGCCGACCTGATGCTCGTGGAGCAGGTGGGCCAGCAGATCGCTGGTGGCCACCGGGTACCGGTCCAAGGAGAAGCGCCGGCCCGGCTCCAGGGGCGTGGCGCTGAGTTCGCCCTGGAAGAGGCGGCCCATCCGGTTGCCCCAATGCCCGTCGAAGCCCCCGGTGCCGGTGACGTACCAGCCCCCGAAGCGCTCCGACAGGGGCACGGTGTGGCCCGAGAGGCCCGCCCGGAAGGTGTCGAGGCTGCCGCCCTCCGGCCCCGGGGCGACCGACTTCACCGACAGGCCGGGCACGTGCAGCGTGTCCTCGTTGGCATGGCAGTTCATGCAGCGCCGGGCGCGCTCCACCGTCACCCGGGAGCCCTCGCGCGGCAGGTCGAACAGGTAGAAGACCGCCCCGAGGTCGGGGTCGATCGTGGCCACCTCGATCTTCCCTCCGGGCACATGGCCCAGGTAGAGCTCGTCGTTGAAGTAGAGCGCCCGGGGATTGCCCGGATGGATGAGGCTCAGCTGGAGGCTGGTGTTGGAGAAGACCAGCAGCTGGGAGGACTCGGGGATGTCCAGGGCCTTGAGCAGGCTCCGGACGAGCGCCCGCTCACTGGACCGGTCCAGCGGCAGCCGGCCCTCGGCGAGGTCCGGGATGCGCCGGCTGAAGCGGTCGCGCGGCGTGCGCTGGAAATAGCGGTGCGGTTCGGCCTCGAGGTCCGGCTCCCACGCGGCGGTCGTCGAGTCGCCCCGCACGGGATGCCCCGCGAGGGCCAGCCCGAGGACCGCGGCGAGTCCGAGCACCGCACCGCGGGCGGTTCGGCGGAGCCCGGAGCGATCCGACGTGCGTCTCATGGGCCGCAAGGTGTCACCGGGGGCGCGGCCGCACAAACTTCCAGACCGGGTCCATGCGGCCCACCAGCCCCGGATCGCGCGGCAGGTCGAACTGTTCCCAGTAGCGTTGCTTGAAGGGATTGAGGTAGGGCCCGAGGGCCCGGTCGTTCTCCTCGGTCTCGGGCAGCACCGCCTCCCACCAGGCGTCGTAGGCCGCACGCAGCCGGGCCACGACCTCGGGGCGGGTGCCCGACAGGTCGGTGCGCTCGCCGGGATCGGCCTGCAGGTCGTACAGTTCGCGGTGGTTCACCAGCTTGAAGCGACGGTCTCGGATCGCGCAGAGGCGGTGCCGCGCGGCGGCCGACTCGCCGTATTCCCAGCGGCCGAAGTGGGTCACCAGCAGCCGGTCGGCCCAGGGCGCGCCCGGCTCGGCCAGCAGCGGCAGGAGCGAGCGGCCCTCGACCTGCCGATGCAGGGGCCCGAGGTCCGCGCCCGCCAGCGCCGCCAGCGTGGGGAAGACATCGACATGGGCGGTCAGGGCCGCGCAGTCCACGCCGGCCGGAAGCCGCCCGGGCCAACGCCAGAACGCGGGCACCCGGATGCCGCCCTCGTAGGGGGTGCCCTTCATCCCGCGCATCCCGGCGTTGAAGATCCCGTCCACCGAATGCCCGTTGTCGGTCTGGAAGATGACCAGCGTGTCGCGGCCCCACGGTTGCGCATCGATCCTGGCCAGCAGCCGGCCCACCGCCGCGTCGAGATGGGCGATCATCGAGTAGTAGTTGATGGCGTTGGTGGACAGCCCGCGATCCCGGTAGGGCGCGGCCCATTCCTCCGACGGGATGACGAACGGGTCGTGCGGCGCATTGGGGGTGACCATGGCGAAGAAGGGCCGGCCACCGGCTCCGCAGTCGGCCATCCAGTCGCCGGCCCGGTCGAAGAACACGTCGGTGCAGTAGCCGCGCGTCTTCTCGAAGGCCCGGCCGTTCCAGAGAGCGGGGTCGTGGTAGCGGTTGTCCGGCGCGTCGCCACAACTGCCCGGGAAGGTCTGACCGATGCCCCCGCCCCCGTGGATGAGCACCCGATCGAACCCGCGCCGTTCGGGCAGGTGGTCGTCCTCGTCGCCCAGGTGCCACTTGCCGAAGATCCCGGTGGTGTAGCCCGAGGCGCGCAGCACGTCGGCCAGGGTCACGGCGTCGAGCCGCAGGCGCTCCCGCTCGAAGATGGTGTGGGTGACCCCGTTGCGGAACTCGTGCCGGCCGGTCAGCAGGGCCGAGCGCGTGGGCGCGCAGGTGGGGCTGACGTGGTACGAGGTGAAGCGAAGGCTCTGCGCATGCAGGCGGTCGAGGTGGGGGGTCCGCAGGATCGGGTTGCCGTGGCACGACAGCTCCCCGTAGCCCTGGTCGTCGCTCATGATGAGCACGATGTTGGGCCGGCTGCCCGTGAGTCGGTCGGGACGGGGCGTGCGGTGCCCGGCCGGCGTCGCCCGGGTCGCCGGCGCGAGGATCCACAGCAAGGCCATCAACCCGGCCAGCAGGGCGATCTTGGGGCGGTGGGTGTGCATGGTCGGGGAGGTTCTCTGGGGCAGGAGAATGGCCGATCCGCTCAGTCCGGATAACCATCCGGGTGCTTCACATGCCAGTCCCAGGCCGTCTGGACGATCTGGTCGAGGTGCGGGTAGCGCGGCCTCCACCCAAGCTCGGCGGCGGCCTTCTGGGCGGCGGCGACCAGGCGGGGCGGATCGCCCGGACGGCGGTCCTTCTCCACCACGGCGATGGGCCGGCCGGAGATCCTCCGGCAGGCCTCGATGACCTCGCGGACCGAGAAGCCCGAGCCGTTGCCCAGGTTGAAGAAGCCCTGCTTTCCCGGGACCAGCGCCTGGATGTGCGCCTGCGCCAGGTCGGCGATGTGGATGTAGTCCCGGATGCAGGTGCCGTCCGGCGTCGGGTAGTCGGTGCCGTAGATGTCCACCTGCGCCTTCTGCCCGAGGGCCACCTTGAGCACGTTGGGGATGAGGTGCGTCTCGATGCGGTGGTGCTCGCCGAAGCGGGCGCTGGCGCCGGCCGCGTTGAAGTAGCGGAAGGCCACGAACTCCAGCCCGTGCAGCTCGCGGTACCACGACAGGATGCGCTCGAACATCAGCTTGGACTCGCCGTAGGGATTGACCGGGCGCTGCGGCAGGCCCTCGTCCATGGGCATCGTCTCCGGGATGCCGTAGGTGGCGCAGGTGGAGCTGAAGACGAACTTCCGCACCCCATGGGCCACGCAGGCGTCGAGCAGGTTGATGCCCGAGGCCACGTTGTTGCGGAAGTACTTCGAGGGGTTGGTCATCGACTCGCCGACCAGCGCGTGGGCGGCGAAGTGGATCACGGCCTCCGGCTTCGCCTGCGCGACGGCCGAATCGATGAGCACCCGGTCGCTGAAGTCGCCTGCGACGAAGTTGGCCCGAGGGTCGACCGCCGAACGGTGGCCCTCGGACAGGTTGTCGAACACGGTGACCGAATGGCCGGCCTCGAGCAGCTCCTCGACGCAGACCGACCCGATGTAGCCGGCACCGCCGGTGACGAACACGTTCGTGGTGACCCCAGCATGCCCCGTCGGCCGCCCCGGACGCCAGCGCCCTCCGAGGCGTGGCGGTCCGGCCGGGCCTGGATCGTCGGCGCGCCCCGCGGCCACCCCGAAGTCCCCCTTGCCGACCCGGGGTCCGACCCGTTCTAATCATGTTTTGCCAATCGCAGCACGTCGTTGGCGAGCGTCCCAGAGAAAGAACCCATCCCATGGCCTACACCACCTGCTCCGTCCCCTCCGGAGGCAAGATCAGCATCCAGAACGGCAAGCTGAACGTCCCCGACCAGCCCATCATCCCCTTCATCCGGGGCGATGGCACGGGTCCGGACATCTGGGCCGCCTCGGTGCGGGTGATGGAC
>JBIKMQ010000070.1:0-8114 GCA_044359215.1 Candidatus Chromulinivoraceae bacterium | reverse complement strand
CCACGAAGACCTGCGGGAAGTCCTTGTTCTTGGCCTTGGAACGGGCGGTGGCCAGCACCTCGATGGGCGTCCCCACCGGGTCGGCCTCGAAGTAGTACAGCTCGTCGCGGAGCTGGAACCGCTCGGGCACGCCCTTCATCAGCGGGTGCTTCACGCCCGAGGCCGCGACCTCGAACTCGCCATAGGCGTCATGGCCACGGGAACCGCCACCGGCCAACTCCCGGTTGTAGGCGGGCCAATTGGCCCAGTTGTACCAGAGACCCGGGTGCAGCAGCACCAGGCCCTTGCCCGCCGCCGCATGGGCGGCGATGGCCTCGCGCACCGCCGGGTCAGGAAAGGCCTTGTTGGCGCTGATGAGCAGGATGTCCGCCGACGTCACGGCCTCGACCGTGACGTCCTGGGGCTCGCGGTAGTTCGCCGAGATGCGCCCCGAACCATTGAGCAGGGCCACGTCCGCCAGGTTGAACCAGCGGTTGTAGTCGTGCGAGGCGCCGCCACCGATGAGCAACGTCTTGATGCCGTCGCCCCACTTGAGCGGAGCGGCGACCGGCTCGGTTTGCGCCTGCTCGGGCCCCGCCGGGGCCCCCAGCTCGGCCGTGATGGCGAAGAGCGTCGGAGCGACCTCGTTGTCATAGCTCTCAAGCACCAGCTTCTGGATCACGCCAGGCTTGGTGATGTTCTTGGAAAGCCAGCGGATCTGGCCGGGACCCTTGGTCCAGCTCGGCAGGCCCTTCGAGCCGGTCACATCGGGCCGGCCGCGGTAGTCGGCGACCTCCACGCCGTTCTTCAGGACGATCTCCTGGGTCGCGCCGCCCTCGAACACCGCCGTGATCTTGAGCGCGTTGATCTTCTCGCCGACGGCCGGATACCCCCAGCCCGCCACGCCGCCCAGGAGGTGCAGCTTGGAGGCCGCCACGCCGACCTTCACCTCGACCCGCTTGGGCAGGTTCTTGCGCGACCAGGAGTCCGGGGCGCCGCCCTTGAGAACGACCACGTTGGCCACGGCCTTCTCCGGGCTGATCACATCGAAGGGGATGTCCTCGACGCGCTTGAGCCCGTAGCTGCGGAAGGTGACCGTGTCGTCCTCCTGCTCCGGCGTGATGTAGAGGCCGCGGCCGCTGTTGGCGGTGAAGGCCCCGCCCAGGTCGACGATGCGGAAACGGTTGTCGTCCACCGTCATGTACGCCAGCAGGTCGCGCAGGGCCGCCGCGCCCAGCGCGTCGAAGCCCTCGGGCATGAGCGAACGGCCGGTGGACCTGCGGTTGGCGATGTCGGACACCCGCAGGGTGTGGTCGGAAGAGGCGTCGCGCAGGACGAGTTCTGAGGCGTTCTCGCGCTCGATGATACCGTCGAACTGGTCGCCCGACCTGGTCTCGACGCTGATGCTGATGAAGTTGGGCTCGACCACGCGGTTGGGGTCCACGATGTGGATGAGCAGGTCGGCCGCACCATGGGCGCCCATGCCGTTGAGGTTCGGGGCCAGGTTGCGACCCTCCCCCTTGTAGATGTGGCAGCCGGCGCAGTTGGCCGTATAGACCTTCCTGCCGTTGGCCACGTCGCCGGGCTTCTCCACCTCGGGGCGGAGCTTGGCGATGAGGGCGTCCTTCTCCTTGGCTTCGGGGCCCTTCAGGTCGTCGATGACCTGAGTGGCGCGGGCGGCGATCTTCGCGTCACCGTGGGTGCGCAGGCGATGCAGCCGGGCGGGGCCCAGCAGCACCACGTCGATCTTGCGGGTGGCCAGCGCCTCGATGAAGGCTGCCGATGACTCGGCCCGCTTGAGCACCTGGGCGAAGGCCGTCTCCAGGTGGCCGGTGGGCACCTGGGAGAACCGCTCGACCAGGGCCATGCCGCCCTCGGGCGCGGAACCCAGGGCCTCGATGAGCGACTTCTGGAGGCCCGGGCTGATGGCGGGGGTGACCAGCGAGGCGACGGCCGGGATCACCGACGGCTCGATGTCACGGACACCGATGAGGTTGGCCGCGATCTGGCCGCGCGAGGCGTCGGGGATCGAGGCGTCCTTGATCTGGGCCGAGGCGGCCTGGATGGCGGGCTTGAGCTCGGCCGACAGGGCTGGGGCCGCCTTCCAGCGGGCCACCAGCGGCAGCACCGAACCGGCGGTGCGACCCGAGGCCAGGAGCGACTTCAGGGCGCCGAGGTTGGCCGCATCGAGTTCCGGCTGCAGGCGGGCATCGAGGGACGCCGACAACGCCTCGAGGGCGGCCGCCTTGAGCCCGTCGGTGGCGGCGGGCTGGCGGGCGAGCAACTGCACCATCCGGCCGGCCAGCGCGGCGTCCCGGCGATTGGCCACCAGGCGGGCCAGGTGCGGAACGTAGCCGGCGACGAAGGCCGGATCCTTGGCGGCGAAGACCGCCTCGAGGAAGAGCAGCGGATCCTTGTCGGCGGCCCCGACCGCGGCGGACTCGAGCCAGCGGTCCTTGAGGTTGGGCCAGGCGGCCACCACGGCGTCGGCCAGGGCGCGCGAGGCCGGCAGCGAACCTGCCGCCATTAGGGCGTTGATCCGCACGCGGGCATCGGGGTCGGAGAGGCGGTCGATCACGGCCTTCTCGGTCGTCTTGACCGGGTCGGAGTCGTTGGAGCGCAGGTTGGACGGATTGGCGGCAAGCTCGGTGGCGACGCGCAGGGCGTTCTTGCGAACCCACGCCGAGGGGTCGTTCAGCACCGCGGCGGCAGCCTCGTCCTGCCAGGGCACCGGTCCGTGTGAGGCGGCCACGCGGTAGAGCCAGAGGGCCTGGATGCGGGCCTCAGCCGGGGCCGAGGTGTCGCCGATCAGCGCGCCGAGGCCCTCCAGCGCCGAGGCCAGCAGGGCCGGCTGCTCGATGAGCAGGCGGTTGGCCGTGGAGCGGACCCAGCCGTTGGGGTGGCTCAGGGCGGTGACCAGGGTTTCCGCGTCGTTGCGGTCGAGCCTGGCGGTCGGCAAGGCCTTGGCTTCCTTGTGCTGGATGCGCCAGATGCGGGTGAAGTGGTGGTCGCGGTCGGGACGCGCGGCGGCGTTGCGGGCTCCATGGGCAGGGCCGCGGGTGTCGTTGTGGACAGCGATCTGGTTGTAGAGGTCGACCAGATAAATGGCCCCGTCGGGACCGACGCGGCTGTGGATGGGGCGGAACCAGTAGTCGGTGCTCGCGAGGAACTCGGTCTGCTTGCGGCCGTCTTCCTTGCGACCCTGGTAGGTGGGGCCCTTCGGGTCGAGGAACTCGTGGTGGAAGAGTTGGCGGGTGGCCTCGCCCATGAAGAACGAATACCGCTCGGTGGCCGCCCACTTGGCCGGCCAGGCGCCGCCGTCGTAGATGGTCGCGCCCGCGGCCGCGGTCCAGGCGCCCACCCAGTCGATCTGCACGTAGGGCTGCCGCTTCTCCTCGAAGGCCGGGTAGATCTTGTTCTCCTCGATGACGTTGAGGAACGACTTCATGCCGCCGACCTGCCCGCGCGCGAGGATCTTCTCGGGGATGACCACGTGGCAGATGGGCTCACCGCAGGTGGCTGTGGTGAAGAGGATCTCGTTGTCGGGGGCGATCTCGCAGCCCCAGGTGTTGCAGCCGCCGGCGGCGATTTGCTCCACGGCCGACCCGTCGGGCTTGAAGCGGTAGATGCCCGCGGCGATGTCGCCGAAGTCCTTGGATCCGTCGCCCGACTTCACGCGGCCGCGGGTGTAGCCGACCGATCCGTAGATCCAGCCGTCCATGCCCCAGCGGAAGTTGCTGATGACCGCGTGGGTGTCGAAGGTGCCCCAGCCGGTGTAGAGGGTCTCGACCTTGTCGGCCCGGCCGTCGCCGTTGGTGTCGCGGATCCACAGGATGTCCGGGGCCTGCGCCACGATCACGCCGTCCTTCCAGAACACCAGCGAGGTGGGCAGCTCGAGGCCGTCGGCGAAGAGGGTGCGCTTGTCGGCCACGCCGTCGCCATTGGTGTCCTCGAGGATGGAGATGCGGTCCAGCGGCTTGCGCGGCTGCTTGCCGCCGACCGGGAAGGCGGCGGGATTCTGGGCGCGGTTCCAGTAGGCCTTGAAGTCGTTCTTGTTCACGTCGCGACCGCCTGGGTACTCGGGCGTCTCGACCACCCACAGGCGGCCCTTCTCGTCCCAGTCCATGGACATGATCTTCTCGGCAACGTTCTCGTCGGCCGTGAGCGAGACCTTGAACTCGGGATGCGTCTGGAAGGTCTTGACCGCCTCGGCCGCGGGCTTCGGGCCGCCTGCCGGGTACTTGAGCGAGGCGAGCTCCTCGGGCTTGCAGAACTCGTCGGCGTCGGCGCGCTTGCCCGCCCAGGCGATGCCGCGCAGCAGGATGGCCCGGTAGTGAGGCGTGTTGAACGAGTCGTATTCGTGGCCCGGGATGCTGACGAAGGCGCGGTACGGGGCCTTGCCCTCGGGCAGCGTCTTCTCGTAGGTCCACAGCTGGGGCCAGATGTTGAAGACGTCGACGAAGCTCTGGGCCAGGACGTTGACGTCCTCGGCCATGTCGAGGCGGTTGTAGACCTCGTCCTTCCAGTCGAAGTTGGACACGCCCTTCACGATCGGGTGCTCGGGGTTGACGAAGTAGACCCCGACATTGCCCTCGTGCCACTGGGTCTTCTTGTCGCCGTCCCAGCGCCAGGCACCGCCGATGATCTTCTTGCACCACGCGTGCTGGTCGCCGCTGACCACGCCATCGTGGATCACCACCACGCCGCCGCCCCGCGCCAGGAAGTGCTCGAAGCGCGCCCGCTCGTCGCCGGTGATCTTCATGCCGTCGGCGGCGTAGATCACCAGCACGTCGGTGGCCTCGAGCTGGGCCGCCGTCGGGAACTCCATGGCCCCGCTGGCGGTGACGCCGCGTTCGGTCAGCAGCTTGGCCCATTCGCCCAGGAACCGCGGATGATCGTGCTGGTTGGGGCCGTGGGTCTTGACGCCGCCGCGGATGAACACGCGGAGCGGGGCGGCATGGAGGCCGACGGTGAGCACCATCAGGGCCCACAGTGGCAGGAACGAACGGAGAAACGCATTCATGGCTTCGATCGAGGCAACGCCGACCACGGACGCCGGATTTGGCGCGCGCATTCGGAAGGCAGGCATTCATCCCTCCGGAACGCACGACGGCAAGGGAGAAGCCGGCGACCGGGAACATCGATCGGCCGAACCGTACCCCGTCCCGGACGGCCGCGTGATGCGCGGATGCCCCCCGGGGACGTCGTCGGATGCCGAGGAAGCAGGGCATCTTCAGGGTCCGCCGCAGGCCTTGAGGAAGCATTTGAAGCACCGGCCTTCCGGGGGCACCGTCACCGCGTCCATGACCGACTGCTTCGAGTTGCTGCAAGAACCCCGGCGTCCCTGGCTCGACGCCGACGCCCTCAAGGCCCGTTTCCTGGAGCTGTCGGCTTCCACCCATCCCGACCGGTTCCACGGCGCACCCGAGGCCGAGCGGAACGCCGCCAACGCGCGCTCGGCCGAGCTCAACGCCGCCTACAACACCCTGCGGGAGACCCGCGACCGGCTCTTCCACCTGCTGGAACTCGAGCGTGGCACCCCGTCGCGGGACATCCAGCGCATCCCGTCGGGCACCATGGACCTCTTCGTGGAGATCGGCCAGGCCTGCCGGGATGCCGACGCGTTCCTGGCGGCGAACCCGGAATCCGAGTCTCCCATGCTGCGGCTCCAGCGGATGCGGCAGGCCCTGGACTGGAGCGAACGCCTCATGGGCCTCCAGCGGCAGGTCAACGCCCGGCGCGAGACCCTGGAGGCGGCGCTGCGGTCGATGAACACGGCCTGGGAATCGGCCCCGCCCCCGGGCTCGCCCGAACGCGGCGGCCAACTGCCCCTGGAGGCCTTGGAGGAATGCGCCCGCGCCATGAGCTACGTGAGCCGATGGACCTCCCAACTGCAGGAGCGCCTCGGCCATCTGGCACGTTGACGCCGCCCCCGCCGACCCGGTCACCGGCCATCGGTCACCGGCCGCACCAGGATGTGGTCGTCCATCACGAACCCGCCGCCGATGTCGTCCACCACCGACCGCTCGATCACGAAGCCCCGGCTCCGGTAGCACGCCAGGGCCCGGGCATTGGCCTTGTTGACGTGCAGGCGCACGCTCCGGCAGCCCGACGTGGCGGCCGACTGCACCACATGGTCCAGGAGCCGACCGCCCAGGCCCAGGCCCTGCACCTCGGGCAGCAGGTAGAGTTTGTGCAGGAAGAGCACCGGACCGTCGGGAGGGCTGGCATCGCGCGAGGTGGCCAGGTAGCCGATCGGCAACCCCTCCCGGATCGGCCACTCAAAGACCACGCCGGAGCGGACATCCCGGCGCAGGCGCTCGAGGGAGTACATCCAGTCGAGCATGTACTTGATCTGCCCGGGAGAAATCATGCCCGCATAGGAGACGGGCCAGATGCGGGCGGCCAGGTCCCGCACCCGGGGAAGATCGTCCTCGCACAGTCGCTGGATGGACACCCCGGCGACGCGTTCCGATTCCGGGGAATCCCGGGGAACCGGCGGCCTCATGGGCGGACCTTCAATACCTCGATCCGGTTGGTCTGGGCGACCCCGAGGTCCAGCAGTTCGGCGTTGATGAAGACATCGGTGCGCAGCGGTCGCTCGCCATCGATCGGGTAGGCCTTCCGGGCCGCCGTGACATCGGCCACGGTGGCGACATCCAGGGCGACGAGGTCCGCCCCGAAGCGCAGCTCGTTGAGTGCGATGGTGTCGTGCAGCCGCGCCTTGTCGTCGCCCCGCACCTGCCCGACGAGGGCATCGGTGACCCCGAAGGCAACCTTGGGCATCAGGTCGTCCAGGGCGCAGATCTCGGGCACGGCCTCCTCGGTGCGGCTGGGGTCGGACTCGAAGCGGTACATGTTGTCCACCGAACCGAAGGCCAGCGACAGGAGGTGACCGTAAATCCCACCCGAATGGTGCGTGACGATGGGGGTGACCGGAATGATGCGGGTCACCTCCCGGGTCAGCAGCCTCGAGACATGGGACCTCCGTCCGACGGCGAACCGGTCACCCTTGCCGAACTCCAGATCGCCGTAGACCAGCTTGCCTTGCACGGCCGATTCATAGAACTGGAGGCCATCCCACCCGGCGTCGGTGGTGGCCACGCACCGCACTCCCAGCCGCTGGGCCAGGGTCTGGAATCCGGAGGCCTTCAGGTCCCGCGCCTGCCGGTCCCAGATCACGATCCTGGTCGGCGGATGGCCGGACCGGATCAACGAATCGACCAATGCCTCGACGACGGCAGGCCGGGTTCCGGTGAGGGCCCCCGGCGACGACAACACCTTGAACCCCACCACATCGTCAGGCTGCACCCAGACTTTCCAGGCGGCCGCGAGGTTGGTCTTGCCCGACAGGGCCAACAGCCCGCGGTCCACCAGAGCCCGGACGATCGCCGGTTCCGGGATGAAGGCCGAGGTGGCCCGGGCATCGGAGACGGAATGGATGCGGGCCCTGGGGAGATCCTTCGACGCGGCCGAGATCGTGACCGGAGCATTGGGTGCGGCCGGGGCCCCGTCTGTCGCCGCGGCCAACCCGTCGGGACCGAGCCCGACCAACAGCCCACCGAGGGCGCACTTGGACACAAGACGACGCATCGAACGCCCAGATGATGGCCCTTCCCGGGATGCGAGGCAAAGCACCGATGCAACTCCGTTCGGTCGGTCTGGGAGGGTCGACCCGACGCCGAATCCAACGAAGAGTCCGGGAGCATCGCCCATCCGGGAATGCCCGAAGGGCAGGATGCCGCGAAAAGAAACGGGGCCACCGACGCCGAAATGGATCGGCAAGGCATGTCGCGGGGCCGAGGAGGGAGTGGATGGGATAAAAAAAACCGGGGCGCCAGTCAGAGGATGACCGTACGCCCCGGGGAATAATCAGAATCAGTTCAGTAGGACTTAGTGGAGATTCTGGGACGTTGAACAACGACACCCCAGAAAACGAGCGACGCAGGGATTGTGATAGAAATGGCTTTCAGCGAAAAATGGCTTTCAGCGTTTCAACCACAAGGAATTCCCAACACCAAAACTTCAGTCCCACGGAGATCCGTCAGTTCACAAGTTTGTGATAACCAAGATTGTGATAACCAAGATTGAGTTTTAGAATATTGAATTTCAGAAGATTGGAGGATAGATTCGTT
>JBIKMQ010000098.1:0-6922 GCA_044359215.1 Candidatus Chromulinivoraceae bacterium | reverse complement strand
GGTGACCGCTTCGTCGAGGTTCAGGAGGGCGCTGGCCACGCCGGTCCAGGCGGCCAACTCGGCGACCGGAACCGTGGCGTTGCGTGGACCCTGGCCGATGCGGGTGATGGCCTCGGCGGCGGGAAGGTCGCGGGAGTAGGTTTCGAGCAGGTCGTCGAGGAGGGCCTTCAGGGCGGCGCGCTCGGAATCGGAGGCGGGTCGGGCGAGCAGCGACTTCATGGCGAAGTCGATGCGCCCGGCCGGGGTCCGGCCCGGCGACTCCCGCAGGATGCGGGCGGCGAAGAAGCGTGCGGCCTCGAGATAGGTGACATCGTTGAGGGTCACGAACGCCTGCAGCGGCGTGCAGGTGGAGGGCCGCTGCACGGTGCACAGGGCGCGGTCGGGAGCGTCGAAGGTCTGCAGCGTCGGGTTGGGCACGGTGCGCTTCCAGAGCGTGTAGAGGCTGCGGCGGTAGAGGTCCTCGCCCTGCCCCACCTGGTAGCTGTTGCCGGCGAACATCTTCTCCTCCCACAGGCCGGGCGGCTGGTAGGGCCGCACGCTGACGCCACCCTGACGCCGGGACAGGAGACCGCTCACCGCCAGGGCGTTGTCGCGCAGCATCTCGGCCGGCAGGCGGAACCGGGGGCCCCGCGCCAGCAGGAGGTTCTCCGGGTCACGGCGCTGGGCCTCGGGGCCCACGCGCGAGGACTGGCGGTAGGTGGCGCTCAGCACGATGCGGCGCAGCTGGGCCTTCACATCCCATCCGTCGTCGATGAAGCGCCGCGCCAGCCAGTCGAGCAGTTCCGGGTGGGTCGGGGGCTGCCCGTTGGTGCCGAATTCGTTGGCGGTCCGCACGATGGGATTGGGGAAGAACATCGCCCAGAAGCGGTTCACCGCGACGCGCGCGGTGAGCGGGTGGGCCGGGTCCACCAGCCAACGGGCAAGGTCCAGGCGGTTGGTGCCGGCGGCGTACCGGGCCGGCGGCAGGCAACTGGTGGGGACCTCGGCCGTGACCCGATCGCCCTTGGCCCGGTAATCGCCCCGGACACGGATGTGGCTGGCCCGGCCTTCCTTCATGTCCTCCATCACCCGCAGCGTGGGGATGGACCGGTTGAGCTCGTCCCGACGCTTCCGTTCGGCCGCGAGGCGCTCACCCAGTTCCTTCACCTCGGGGATGCGGGTGGTGCGGTAGTGCTCGCGCAGCTCGCGGGCCTGGGCCTCGCTGCGGCGGTCGGCCGGCAGGCGGGCGATCTCACGCAGGGCCACGGCCTTGGGATCGCCGGCGTCGCGGTCGGCGGCGAAGTAGAACGCGCTGGCACCGCCCCGGTTGACCACCTTCAGCAGGAGGTGGTTTTCGCCTTCCCGGAGCATCGCCTGGACCTCGTCCTGGTTGGCCGCCACGCCTCGGCTGACGTCCTTGGCGAGGATCTCCCGGCCATTGAGCCAGACCTTGAGGCCGTCGTCGCTGCCGAGGAAAAGAGCCTGCGTTCGCACCTGGCTGGCGGTGAGGATGCGGTGCAGGTAGGTGGCACCGAGGTCGCTGGACAGCGCGTGGACGGCCCCGTCCTTCCAGCCAGCCTCCACGACCCAGGCCTTGCGGTCGTCGCCGAAGACGGCGTCGGGGGAGAACACAGCGTTCTCCGGCCCGAAGTCGCGCTGGAAGGCGGCCTTGCCATCGGCCTCGGCGAAGGGGCCGACACGTCGCCAAGAACCGAGCCGAAGGCCGTCCGGCCCACCAGATCCCCCCGCCCCGCCGGCCGCCCAAGCCTTCTCCCACGCGGCCTGGGCGGCTTGCCAGTCACGGCGCGGTTCGGACAACTGCGCGGCATGACGGACCTCCAATCCGCGGACCGATTCGTCGAGCGCCTTCAGGTCGGCCGCCTGCCGGGCCGTCGGCACCTGGAGGAAGGGCGGAGCCGGATCGCTGTCGAGCCCCTTCTCCGGGATGCGGTTGAAGAAGTCGTAGAGCTGGTAGTACTCGCGCTGGGTGAACGGGTCGTACTTGTGGTTGTGGCACTCGGCGCACTGGATGGACGAGCCGAGGAAGACCGTGCCAAAGGTGTTCACCCGGTCGGTGACGTACTTGTTGAGGTACTCGTCGGGGTCGGCACCGCCCTCGGTGCTCGACATGCCGTTCCGGTTGAAGGCCGTGGCCACCCGCTGGTCGAGGGTGGGCGCGGGCAGCAGGTCGCCGGCAAGCTGGTCGACGACGAAGCGGTCGAAGGGCTGGTTGGCGTTGAAGGCGTGGATGACCCAGTCGCGGTACTGCCACATGGAGCGGGGCGCGTCGGCGTGGTAGCCGTCGCTGTCGGCGAAGCGGGCCAGGTCGAGCCACGGCACCGCCATGCGCTCGCCATAGGCCTGGCTGCTGAGCAGGCGGTCCACCAGGGTCTCGTAGGCGCCGGCGGATGCGTCGGCGAGGAAGGCGTCGACCTCCTCCACCGTGGGCGGCAAGCCGGTCAGGTCGAGGGTGACGCGGCGCAGGAGGGTCCGTCGGTCGGCCTCCGGAGACGGCGCCAGGCCCTCGCTCTCGAGGCGCGCCAAGATGAAGGCGTCGATGCCGTTGCGCCCCCATCCCGCCTGCTTCACGGCGGGAGGCTCCGGGCTGGCGATCGGTTGGTAGGCCCAGTGGCCCCGCCAGGTCGCGCCTTCCTCGATCCATCGCCGCAACACGGAAACCTGGTCGGCCGACAACTGCTTGCCAGTCGAGGCCGGCGGCATGTGCTCGTCGGGATCGGCGCTGGTGATCACCTCCAGCAGGCGCGACTCGGCCGTTCGGCCGGGCACCACGGCCCGGACGCCGGACTTGAGGCGCTGGGCTGCCCCCTCGGGCTGGTCCAGCCGCAGGCCGGCCTTGCGCTTGGCCTCGTCAGGCCCATGACACGGGTAGCAATGCTCGACGAGGATCGGGCGGACTTGGCGGTTGAAGTCGACGGGTGCCCCGGCGGCTTCAGACCTGCGGACGATCAGCAGCAACGCGAGCGCGAGCCAAATCCAGACCGCCCGCATGGGGACCGATCGGAACACACCGGGACGGGGGACATTCGGGAGCCGGCTGGTCATCACGCACTCGATCGGTTGGGGTGGATGGGCAAAGATCGTAAAGCGCCCCGGGAGCGGCTTCCACGCCTATTCCGGAGATTTGACCGTTGCCGCGCCCCCCCCGGAGGACCTCGAGGCCGGCCAGACTCTGTGGCCACTCCCTCAACCGTGAGGGATGCCCCTCGGGTACGACGTCGACATGACGACACCTCGGATGGCGTCGCCAGAATCGGTCATGGTGCGCAATCCGTAGAGCTCGGTGTCGACCAAGACCAACCCCCGCTTGCTGCCCCGGAGCATGGCGTTGAAGGGGTTCCGCCATCGGGCGAGGCACTTGCCGACCAGGACGGCCAACACCTGCTCGATCGGGTGGGCGACCTCTCCGCCGAGACATCGCACCAGGGCGCGCTGCGGATCGAACCGGAGGTTGGAGGTTCCCGGCGTCTCCAGCAGCACCGACACCGAGCGGCCCGGGGTCGACGATGCGCCGGGAGGGAGGATGTCGTCCTCGGTGAGGACCTGCTGGAATCGGGGGACATCGATCGCCCCGCCGAGCGACCCGGGTCCCAGGCTCGATGAGGAGGTCCTCAGGCGGTGGTACAGGTCGAGCGCCAGCACCGCCCCGACATCACCGGCCTCCCCGGGCATGCTGGCGTGGAGGGTTCCGTCCTCGGAGATCCGCGCCGACTCGAGGATTTGCATCGCCCATCGCAGGCGTTCCCGCTGTTCATCGGTGAGGTCGGCGGAACGGTCCCCGACCGAAAGGATTGGGCGACTCGGCGGGGACAGCTCCCGGGGCATGGGACGTGTCGTCACGGGGACCACGGACGGGCCCCCACCGGCCTGGGACCCGACAGAAGCGACCACCGACTTGTGGATCTTGTTCATGGGACGAAGGGATTGGAGGGGCCACCCGCACCCGGCACAACGACACGATACCGACAGGACACCCAACCGGGTCAACGCCCATCCCTCGCCCATCGGTGGCTCACCCACCCGGCAAACTCAGGGCGCGCGTCGACCAGTTGATCTTGTGGACGTCGTGAGGGCCGCGTCCGTTGGCGCCCCCCTCGCGGTCAGAGGCCGAGGCGCGCCTTGAGATCGCGGGCGATGGAGCGCTCGGGTCGGGCCTCGGTGAGCTGGTCGAGCAGGCGGCGGGCTCCCTCGGGATCGGACCGCGCCCGGAGCGTGGCCCGTGTGATCAACTGCGCGTAGCCCGGGGTGAAGTCGGGGCTGAGGCCCACGCTGCGGAGGAAGCCCTGCTCGGCCTCGTCGGGACGGCCTTCGGACTCGGCGATGAGGCCCTGAAGATGGGTGTCGCGGGCCTCGAGGTAGAGGCGTAGACGATCGCCCCAGCCGGCGGAATGCCCGGCGGACAGCGACTCGGGCAACGGGCGCGGGAGCGCGAGCAACTCCGACAACAGGGCCTGTCCACGGACGGGCACCGGGCCCAGGGTCCGGGGAGTCAGGAAGAGCAGGATGGGATGATCGTCGGTGTTGATCTCGGCACACAGGGAGTAGTCGCGGAGCGTCTGGGAATCGGCGAACCAGGTGCCCATCACCGGCAGCACCTCGGCCAAGGCCAGGGGCCGCAGGGCCGCGGCGAGACCGGGTTGACGGAGGCGAGATTCGAGGGACTCGGCCCACCCGGGGTGGATCGCACTCCCCTTCGGGTTCCGCCGCGCCATCCCGTCCTTTCCATTGACCGCGTCCTGGCGACCGGTGCGACCTGCCTGGACCGCAGCCTCCTTCCGCCCCGCGGCCGTCCCCACCAGGCCGATCACCGGCGTGTCGGCATTGAGTCGGAGCAACAGGGCCGAGGCGTCGGGATACACCTCCAGGAATGTCGCGATGATGACCCTCAGGGTGTACCCATCGAGCTGGAAGAGCGGCAACCACTGGCAGAAGACCCCATCATCGGCCAGGCGGTCGCGGATGGCCGTGAAGTGTTCCCGGGTGTACAGGCCCGCCGCGCCATCGCGTGCCGGATGGAACAGGTCGGCGATCACCACGTCGTAGCGGCGGGTCGTGGCCCGGACAAAGCGCCGCGCATCGGCGACCTGCACGGTCAGTCGATCGCCGTGGGCATTGTGCGGGGCGAACTCCGGCATCACCTGGGAGACCTCGGGCACCAGTTCCACGCCCTCGGCGACCAGGCCCGGATGGGCATCCAGCGCCGAGAACGAGATGCCGGTGCCGACGCCCAGGAAGAGGGCCCGCTTCGGCTCCGGGTGCAGCAACAGCGGCAGGTGCCCATGCCGTCGCTCGGCCAACACCGAGGCCGTTCCGCCCATGGTGAAGCGTTGGTTGATCCGAAGGATCCGTTGGTTGTCGCCCTGCACCACCGTGGTGACGGTGTCGGCGGGACCTTCACGTAGGGTCGCGATGCGTCCCCCGGGCGGCGCTTCCTGCAGGTGGAGATCCCGTGGCAGCAGCGCCAGCGCGATCACGGCCAAGCCCACGCCCGTCCACCGACGCCACGGCATGCGGCGCCATCCGGGCATGATGGCCAGGTATCCCAGGCCCAGCAGGCACCAGCTCCAGCGGGTCCCGAGGGCGGGCACCAGTCCGAGGGCCACCACGGCCGGGGCGAGCGCCGAGCCCAGCAGGTTCCACGACACGGCCTTGCCAAGGAGGCCCGGATGGCTGGCGGCCTCGGCCGCCAGCGAGGCGAAGAGCAGGCCCATGGCGGTGGCCGGAAGCGCCACCACGGCGGCGGTGACGAGCCACTCGGCGGCAAAGGCCGACAGGGCCCACGTGTGCAGCCCGTCGTGCAAGACCGCCGCACGCAGCGTCGTGCCGAGCATCGGCGTCTGGCGCAGGATCCAGCCGGCGAGCGCCAGGCCCAGGGCCACGGCCGGAAGCAACCATCCCAGGGCCCGCCGCGCATCCGGCGCGAAGCGGTTCTGCAGGAATCCACCCAGAGCCGTGAACCCGAGGAAGGCGGCCAGGATCGCCGCATAGGTGAAGACGGTGTTCTCCAGGACCTGCGACAGAAGTCGCGTGGCCAACACCTCGAAGCCGATCCCCAAAAGGCCGCTCACGCCCAGCATCACCCCGAGTCGGGAGGCACCGGGTTCGGGCCCACCCCGCCCTGCCTCTGGAAGCCGGGGAGTCGCCGCAATCACCGGAACCTCCGGCCGCACCCCACGGCCTGCCCACAGGAACAAGACCGCGCACCCAGCCTGGACCCCGGCGAACCCGATGACCGAGCCCGACAGGCCCCACCGGGGCTGCACCCACAGCACCGAGCCCACGACACCGATCACCGCGCCCAGGGTGTTGACACCATACAGGGGGCCCACCCGGGCTCCGTCGGCGCGGAAGCCCGAGAGCAATCGCTCCATCGCAGGCATCATGGCGCCCAGGCTCAGCGTGGCCGGGAACAAGGCCACCAGCGGCACGAACAAGCTTGCCGTCCAGTGGAGTGTCACCCCGGGGGCAGGCCCGAGCCACTGCCAGGAGGCCTCGGTGAACCGGGGCAGGAGCGCCAGGGTCAGCAGCGCCCAGCCTGCGGTCAGCGCCTCCAGCGAGGCGCAACGAACCGCCGCGGACGGCAGGCGCTCGAGCAGGCGCCCTCCCCAGCGCGAGCCGGCCGCCAGGCCCCCGAAAAAGGCCGTGAGGACGCCGAAGGTGGAGGGCAGTTCCTGCCCCAGGCCCAGGGAGAACAGGCGGATCCAACTCATCTGCAAACCCAGGGCCGCCGCCCCGGAGGCCATCACGGCGAGGATCAGCGCGGGGGGGATCCGCGGAGCTCGGGCCGGTGGGTTCGTGGCCATGGGGTGAGGGCGGTTCGAAGCTGAGGATGCCGGCGGTTCCGGCAATGGCCGTCGACCCTGGGGGTTCAGGCGGGCCGTGGGAGATCGGTCATGACCGTGGTCCGGGCCCGCAGCGAGATCAA
>JBIKMQ010000069.1:0-8169 GCA_044359215.1 Candidatus Chromulinivoraceae bacterium | reverse complement strand
CATCCTTCACCTGCTGGCACAGCCGCCGAAGTCCGGGCACGAAAGCGCGCTGGTGGAGACCATGCGGCGCATCGAGGGGGCCTACTCGCTGGTCATCCTCACCGAGAACGAGCTCATCGGGGCCCGCGATCCCCATGGCTTCCGGCCGCTGGCCCTCGGCCGCATGGACAACGGAGCCTTCGTGCTGGCGAGCGAGACCTGCGCCTTCGACCTCATTCAGGCCAAGTACGTGCGCGACATCGAGCCGGGCGAGATCGTCATCATCAACTCGGAGGGCGTGCGGAGCATCCAGGCCTTCCCGGAGCCCCACCGCGAAGCCTTCTGCATCTTCGAGTACGTCTACTTCGCCCGCCCCGACTCCAACATCGCAAACCGGAACGTCTACAAGGTGCGCGTGGAGATGGGCCGGCAGCTCGCGCGCGAGCACCAGATCCAGGCGGACGTCATCGTGCCGGTGCCGGACTCGGGCAACTGCGCCGCGCTGGGCTATTCGCTCCAGAGCGGCATCCCCTTCGAGATGGCCTTCGTGCGCAACCACTACGTGGGTCGAAGTTTCCTGCAGCCATCCCAGTTCATCCGCGATTTCAACGTTCGGGTGAAGCTCAACCTCATCGCCGACCTGGTGCGGGGAAAGAGCGTGGTGATCGTCGATGATTCCATCGTGCGCGGCACCACCAGCAAGGCGCGGGTCACCTCGCTCAAGGAGGCCGGGGCGAAGGAGGTGCATGTGCTGGTGAGCTGCCCGCCGCACATCCATCCCTGCGTCTACGGCATCGACTTCCCCGAGCGCAGCAAGCTGATGGCGGCGACCAACACGCAGGAGGAGATCCGCCGCTTCCTCAACGCCGACTCCCTGGGGTACCTGAGCCTCGAGGGCATGGTCGCGGCGACCGGCCGGCCCAAGTCCTCGTTCTGCCTGGCCTGCTACGATGGCGACTACCCGGTGGCCTACGACCCGGCGACCGACAAGCACATCATCGAGCGCCGCCGCTCCCGGGCCGGAGCGCTGTCGGCCGAACTGGAGTCGTCGATGCGCCAACCGCGGCTGCTCTGAGCCCCCGGCCCGGAACGGCGACAGGAACGGAAACGGGCCGGACAGGGTTGGGGCACGACCGCGGAAACAGGCCCGATACGGGGCCCTCCCGGCGACCGGGTGGCCTTCGTGGCAAAAGTCGGGCTTGCGCGGCCCGGCAAAACCGGAGAATAACGCCGCGAACCCTGAAGTACCCCGATGAACTCCACCCCGACTTCCAGGGCGGCCGCCAACCGACGCGCGCCCGCCTTCACCCTCATCGAGCTGCTGGTCGTCATCGCGATCATCGCGATCCTCGCCGGCATGCTCCTGCCCTCCCTGGCCAAGGCCAAGTCCAAGGCCCAGGGCATCCAGTGCATGAGCAACGGCAAGCAGATGGCCCTGTCTTACCAGCTCTACTGCGGCGACAACCGCGACGTGCTGCCCGGCAACCTCGACGGCGGCACCACGCTGGCCCAGACCAACCTCACCTGGTGCGTCGGCTGGCTGAACAACACCGGCTACACCCCCGACAACACCAACCGTCTCATGCTGATGAACTCGCAGCTGGGCAAATACGCTGGCACCCCCGGCGTGTACAAGTGCCCGGCCGACCGGAGCCGCTCCAAGGGCAAGACCGGTGAGGAGCGCGTCCGCTCCATCTCCATGAACGGCTACCTTGGCGAGCGCGGCGGACCCTTCTCCGCCGGCTATACCCAGTTCAAGAAGCTGGCCCAGATCCAGAAGGCCTCCCAGACGTGGGTGTTCATCGACGAGCGCGAGGACAGCATCAACGACGGCTGGTTCGCCGTGAACATGGACGGCTATGACCCGATCCGGCCAACCGCCTACACCATCGTCGACTTCCCGGCCAGCTACCACAACGCCGCCGGCGGCCTCTCCTTCATTGACGGACACTCCGAGATCCGCAAATGGGTCGACGGACGCACCCGGCCGATCCTCCGCTTCGGCCAGGCCCTCTCGCTGGGCATCGCCTCGCCGAACAACCTCGATGTGGCTTGGTTGCAGGACCGCAGCTCGGTGAAAGAGGTCAACCCGACCCGCTGACGGCGACCGGTGCCGGCATGCCGGCACCGCTGAGATCGGTGCGATGAATCCCAGCCCAGAGACCCGCCCCGATCCCAACACGGCCCGCGCGACCGACACCCGCAGAGCGCCTCCGCACCGATGGCTTGAGCCAAGGGGCGGGGCCATGTTGGTGTCGGTTCTTCTGTTTTGGGGGGCCTGCTCCCGGCCAGAGCCTCCGCCCGTCGGCGATCCCGCCTCCGGCTCCGGCATCGATCCGGCCGTCCGGGCGCATGTGGTCACGCTGGCCGAGGTGGCGAGGGGGCGCCCCCGGGATCCCGAGGCGCGGGCCGCCCTTGGCATCGCGCTCGCGGCCAACGGGCTCTGGAAGGAATCCCGGGAAGCCTTCCAGGCGTCGGCGATCCTTGATCCTGACGAGCCGCTGGCCCCGATGTACGCGGCGATCGCCCTGCAGGAACTTTCGGACGGGCCAGGATCCCTGAGGGAGTTCCAGGAGGTGGCGTCGCGCTTCCCGGGCTTCGCGCCCATCTGGTACCGCGTGGGTGAGGCAAGCCTCCGGTCCGGGGACCTCGACGCGGCCGAGGCGGCGTTTTCCCGACTGGTCCGCCTGGCACCGAAGGAATCGCGCGGGCCGATGGGCCTGGGCGAGGTGCGCTTCCGCCGGGGAGATGCCACGAACGCCCTGCCGATGGTGGAGCGGGCCCTGGAACTCGAGCCCGGTTCCCGGCCGGCCCTCTATCTCCTGGGCCAGGTGTTCCGCGCGCTGGGCCGTGGAGAGGAGGCTCGGGTGGCCATCTCCGCGGGCACGGGCGAGGCACGGCAGCCGATGACCGACCCCTGGGCCGAGGCGGCCCCGGAGCAGGTGCGCCTGCTGCCCGGGGTCTTCCAGCAGGCCGAGGCCCTGTCGGCCTCGGGCCGTCCCGAGGCCGCGGTGGAGCTGCTCGAGAGGGCCCGTCGCTTCCACCCCGACCACGCAGGCCTCTTGAACCAGTTGGCCGTGGCCTTGAACCGCTGCGGTCGCCCGGCCCAGGCGCTCGACCTGCTGGCACCGGTACTGGCGAAGGATCCCGGGGCCGTGGCCCCGCGCATCACCCGCTCCCACGCCCTGGCCCAGTCGGGAAACCTGGAGGCCGCGCTGTCGGAGGCGAGAGAGGCGGTCCACCTCGCCCCGAGGCTTGCCCAGTCGCACCTGGCGCTGGCCAACGCCCACCTTGCGGCCGAGCAGGATGCGGAAGCCCTGGCGGCCCTTGAGGAGGCCTCGCGCTGCGACCCGGCCAACGCCGAGATCCTGCTCGAGTCGGCCACCATCCGATGGCGCAACCTCCGCGACGCCCAGGCGTCCCTCGCCCTGCTCGACAAGGCCATCGACCAGCAGCCGTCGCTGGTTCCGGCACTGAGGCTTCGCGCCGAGGTCCAGGAGGCCATCGGGGACACCGAGGGCGCCCGGCGGACGACCGGCGTGATCCGATGGCTGGCGGCCCGGACCGGATTCCGCCCATGAACGTGGAGCACCGGAATTCGCCGCTGCGATCAAGCCTTCGGGGACTCTCCCGGTGGGTCGCGGGACTGGCCTGCCTCATCAGCGCCATGGCCGGATGCTCGCCGGAACCCCCGGAGGCGGCCGGGGCGAAGACCGGCGGACAAAACCCGGCGCCGACGGCGCAGAGCGGCCTTGCCCCATCCCAAGGGCCGGCAGCGCCCTGGTTCACAAACGTCGTGTCCGGCAGCGGCCTGTCCTTCACGCACCGCTCCGGGGCCTCCGGCCGGTTCTGGCTCCCCGAGATGGAAAGTGGCGGCGTGGGGTTGCTCGACATCGACGGCGACGGGTTGCTCGACGTGTTCTGCGTGGACGGGGGATCGCTGGACCCACAGCGCCCGACGGCCCCGGCGCACCGACTCTACCGCAACCTCGGGGAGTGGCGCTTCCGGGACGTCACGGCGACCGCCGGCCTGGCCTGCCCGTCGGGCTACGGCATGGGGTGCACCGTCGGCGACTACGATGGCGACGGCCGGGACGACCTCTACGTCACCCAGGTGGGATCAAACCGCCTGTATCGCAACCGGGGCGACGGCACCTTCGAGGACACCACGGCGCGCGCCGGCGTGGCGGTGGGTCTCTTCGGCACCAGCGCCGCCTTCGTCGACCTCGACCAGGACGGCGACCTCGACCTCATGGTCGTCAACTACGTGCGCTGGTCGCAAAGCGCCGAGATGGAATGCTTCTCGGACGGCGGACGGCGGGACTACTGCTCGCCGCGCAACTACAACGCCCCGGCCCCGACGGTCCTCTTCCGCAACCGGGGCGACGGCACCTTCGAGGAGGTCACGGCCGCGGCCGGACTCGACCGCGCGTACGGCAACGGCCTGGGCGTGGCCACGGGCGACTTCGACCACGACGGCCGCCTGGACCTGTTCGTGGCCAACGACGCCACGCCGAACCAGCTCTGGCTGAACCGGGGCGGCTGGCGCTTCGAGGACGACGCGCCCCTGCGCGGCTGCGCCCTCAACTCGATGGGCATCCCCAGGGCCGGCATGGGTGTGGTGGCCGTGGACCTCGAGCAGCGCGGGTGGCTGGACCTCTTCGTGACGCACCTCGTCGGCGAGGGCAACGGCTGGTTCCGCAACCGGGACGGTCTGTTCGTCGACGCAGTCACCCGGGACGGCCCGATGACCGGCAGCCTGCCTCACACGGGCTTCGGCGTGTGCGCCACCGACTTCGACCACGACGGCCACCTCGACCTCTACGTGGCCAACGGCCGGGTGCGCCTGGGAACCTCGCCCGTCGCCGGCCAGGCCGACCCGTACGCCGAGGTCAATTCGCTCCGCCGGGGCCTCGGGGGAGGTCGCTTCGCCGTCGTGACCCCCGAAGGCGGCACCGAACCGCCGCTGGCGGCCACAAGCCGCGGCCTCGCGGCAGGCGACCTCGACAACGATGGCGCCCCCGACCTGGTGGTGGTCAACCGCGACGGTCCGGTGCACCTGTTGCGCAACCTCGCCGCGGGCGACCGCTCGTGGATCCGCTTCGAACTGGTCGGCCGCCCCGGCCTGAATCCACGCAACGCGATCCTGCGGCTGGACTCCGAGGCGGGCGTCCAGTGGCGGGGAAACCATCCGAACGAAGGGTACTGCTCGAGCGGCGATCCCCGGGTGCACTTCGGCCTCGGCACGGCCCGCGCCGCCAGGCTCCGGGTGCGCTGGGCCGACGGATCCGCGGAGGATTTCGGCGTGCTGGAGGCCCGGCGGTCTCATCGCATCGAGGCCGGCCGGGGCACGGCGGCCCCGGGGGCGTTCGCCTGGTAGCCGGGCTTCGGGCTCAAACGGCCCACCGGGCGATTGACCCCGGCAGGGCTCCCGATACAGTCGTTTCATGATCTCCCGTTGGTGCTCCCCGCTCGGTGCCTCACTCACCCTCTGCGCCCTGCTGTTCGCCGGGTGTGGGAAGTCCGAGGGGGGGCCCAAGGCGGTGGACGTCTCGGCACAGGTCGCCCAGCTCAAGGGGAACACCGATGCCCAGGCCAACGCGCTGAGCGAACTGGCCTCCGGCGGGCCGAACTCCGCCGGCGCGGTGAACGACATCATCCCGCTGCTGAAGTCCGAGGACACCGTCATCCGCCGGCTCGCGGCCTACGCCCTGTGCCAGATCGGGCCCGCCGCGAAGGCCGCCGTTCCCGACCTGAAGGCGCTGATGAACGACGCCGACCCAAGCACGGCAACCACCGCCATCAACGCGCTGAACGCCATCGACCCCACGGCCACCGGGGGCGTCCAGGTGCTCAACGTCACGCAGTGACGCACGGCACGGAGGAAAACCCCGGGAACTCCGGCTCAAGACCGACATTACCGGATCGGACCACGGGCCTTGGCGCAGACCGTTCCTCGGCGCCATCGTGAAGCGACACCCCTTGCCCAAGCCTACAGCATGCGCCCTGCCACCATCCTCGAATCCATCCCCCGCCAACGCCTGGGCGCCCTCCTGGGGAGTGCAGTCCTGATTCAGGGCCTGCTGTTCCAGGCCCTGTGGGCGGACATCCCGCTGGTGGACCTGGCCTCCGAGGCGGCCCATCGGAGCCTCGTGGACCGCGAGGAAGGCCAGTACCTCGGCCATCCCACCACCGTGCTGCTCGAGGACGGGCACACGGTCCTGTGCGTGTACCCCAAGGGCCACGGCAAGGGCGCCATCCAGCTCAAGCGGAGCCCCGACGGCGGCCGCACCTGGGGCCCGCGCGAACCGGTGCCCGACAACTGGGCGACCTCGCTGGAGACACCCACCATCCACCGGGTGGTCGACGCCGACGGGCGGCGACGGCTCATCGTGTGGTCCGGGCTGTGGCCCGCGCGGTTTTCCGTCTCCGAGGATGACGGGCGGACCTGGTCGCCCCTGAAGGCCGCAGGCGACTGGGGCGGCATCGTGGTGATGGGCTCGGTGGAGGCGGTGCGCCAACGCCCGGGGCACTACCTCGCCTGGTTCCACGACGACGGCCGATTCTTCTCCGAGGGCGCCAAACCCTCGAAGCCGCCGGAGTTCCGTCTCTGCCAGGTGCGATCGGAGGACGGCGGACGGACGTGGTCCCGACCGCGCACCCTGTGGAGCGGATCGGACATCCACCTCTGCGAGCCCGGCGCGGTGCGCTCCCCGGATGGCCGCACCCTGGTGCTGCTGCTGCGCGAGAACCGCCGCCGCAAACTCTCCCACCGCATCGTGTCCACCGACGAGGGCGCGACGTGGAGCGACCCGGTGGAACTGCCGGCCAGCCTCACCGGGGACCGCCACACGGCCAAATACACCCCCGACGGGCGACTGGTGATCTCCTTCCGCGACACCGCCCAGGGATCCCCCACGGCCGGCGACTGGATGGCCTGGGTCGGACGCTTCGAAGACCTCCTGCAGGGTCGGGAAGGCCAGTACCGGATCCGCCTGGGCGACAACCAGCATGCCTGGGACTGCGCCTACCCGGGCGTGGAGGTCCTTCCAGACGGCACCGTGCTGGCCACCACCTACGGCCACTGGGACGCAGGCAAGCCGCCCTACATCATCTCGATGCGGTTCACCTTGGCGGAGACCGACCGACGCCTGGCGGCCGGGCGCTGACGGTTGGCCGGCCGGTCCAAGGCACGATCACCCGATCACCCGGCTATCGACGCAGGTGGCGCAGGATCTTGCCCGGGAAATGCGGCAGCGCGAGGACGACCTCCTTGAGCATGCGCGGGGACATCTGAGAGGGCACCGTGGCCGTCACGTAGGCACGGGGATGGACGAGGTCATGGGGCCAGTCCCGGGCCGCCTCCCTCGCCGCCGGATGATCGGCCAGGCGTTCCTGCCGCACGAAGAGGAAGAGGTTCTGGACGTACCACCAGGCCACCCGGTCGTTGCCCCAGATCTGGTGCCGGAGGCAGTCCAACGGGACGAAGCCCTGCGCGCGGAACCGGCCGACCCAATGGCTCTGGAACTGCTCGTTGACGTGATGGGTGCCGCCCTGCCCGGGGATCGCCGCACTGAAGGCCACCACGTCCCCCAACCCGCAGAGGTCCGCCACGAACGAGTCGGCCCGCGACGGATCGAGATGTTCGGCCACCTCGAGGCAGTTGACCAGATCGAAGCGACGGTCCAGGCGCAGCGGCTGGGACAGGTCGCGGCGCAGGAACCGCTCCGGCGGGATCAGGAGCTGATCGGCCTGGACGATGTCCCCGTCGATGCCCAGCACCTCGCACCCGGCCTGCGCGTAGGCCTGGGCCCACGTGCCCGAGCCACAGCCGACATCCACGACGGTCCGGGCCGGGATCAACCGCAGCAGCAGGGGAACCACCTCCCTGGCCGACCCGGCCGAATCCTCCTTCAACCCCTCGTAGTACCGGGTGGAATAGGCGCTCATCGGCCGAAGCCTACGGGGCAGGCCCGACATCGGGAAACCCAATTCGGCCGGTCACGAGGGAGCGCCCCGACAGGCGTCGAACCCGACTCCCAACACCCCTTCCCGGGCCGCTGGAGACCGTCAGGCCGCCGCCCCACCCCATTGACGAGCCTTTGTTTTGCGCTTTGTTGCGTTCATCGAATCAGGTTTCCCAACCCCTGACCCAACCCCTGACCCAACCCCTGACCCAACCCCTGACCC
>JBIKMQ010000068.1:0-8173 GCA_044359215.1 Candidatus Chromulinivoraceae bacterium | reverse complement strand
GTTGCGCCCCGGCCGGATTGCTGTTTCCTAGGCCCGTGGATTTGTTCAACGGCCCGGAGGGCCTTCAGGACCTTCGAGACAAGGTGGTGGCGGGGGAGCGGCTGACCCCGGAGGACGGCCTACGCCTCTTCCAGTCCCGGGACCTCAACGGCCTGGGGGCATTGGCCGACTTCGCCAACCGACGCCGCAACGGACGGAGGGCTTCCTACATCCTCAACCGCTACATCAACTACTCGAACTACTGCATCCTGAGCTGCCAGTTCTGCGCCTTCAGCCGCAAGAAGCGCGACAACGACGGGTTCCAGCTCACCGAGGAGCAGATGGTCGCCAAGGCCCGCGAGGCCCTCGCGCTCGGCATCACCGAGCTGCACATCGTCGGTGGCCTGCACCCGTCCCTGCCCTTCGCCTACTACACGGGCTTCCTGCGCGCCCTCAAGGCGGTGGACCCGAGGCTCCAGCTCAAGTGCTTCACGGCGGTGGAGATCCTGCACCTGGCCTGGCTGGCGCGGAAGAGCGTGCGCGACACGCTGCTGGAACTGAAGGAGGCCGGCCTGGAATCGCTCACCGGAGGCGGCGCCGAGATTTTCCGCAAGGAGGTCCGCAGCAGGATTGCCACCGGCAAGGAGAGCGCCGAGGAATACCTCTCGGTGCACGACACCTGGCACGCGCTGGGCGGCCGCAGCACCTGCACGATGCTCTACGGGCATGTCGAAACCCCCGGGGACCGCATCGACCACCTCGACCGGTTGCGCACACAGCAGGACCGATCGCGCGGCTTCACCGGCTTCATCCCCCTTCCCTACCAGCCCGACAACAACCGCATCCCGGTCCAGCACGGACCCAGCGGGTTCGACCAGCTCCGCACGCTGGCCGTGTCGCGGCTCTACCTCGACAACTTCGACCACGTCACCGCCTATTGGGTCGGCATGGGGCTCAAGATGGCCCAGATCGCCCTCAGCCACGGGGCCGACGACGTGCACGGGACCATCGTGGAGGAGCACATCTTCCACATGGCCGGGGCCAGGTCGCCGCAGGGCACCGCCGAGCGCGACCTTGTCCGCGCCATCCGCGAGGCAGGACGCATCCCCGTCCAGCGCAACACCTTCTACGAACCGATCCGGGTCTGGGACGCGCCGGAGGACACCGCAACATCGGAGGCAACCACACCGGACCTTGGCGTCCCGGAGGCGATCGTCCCGGTTGGGCTCGCCTGAGGCGCCCGGACCGGGGATGCTGGGTCCCATGCCGGTTGACCGATCAGAGCTGCAGGCCAGGGAGCACCAGTTCCTCGCCCCGTATGCGCAGAGGAGCGCCGAGAGCCGGGGCCGGGTCCACGCCGAGAGCCCGCCGACCTGGCGGACGGAGTTCCAGCGGGACCGCGACCGGGTCATCCACAGCCGGGCCTTCCGACGCCTGGAGTACAAGACGCAGGTGTTCCTCAACGGCTCGGGCGACCACCTGCGCACGCGCCTCACCCACACCATGGAGGTGGCGGCGATCAGCCGGAACATCGCCCGCGCGCTGCGCCTGAACGAGGACCTCGCCGAGACCATCGCCCTCGCCCACGACCTCGGGCACTCCCCCATTGGGCACAAGGGCGAGTCGATGCTCGACCGGCTCATGAAGGACCACGGGGGGTTCGAGCACAACCGCCAGAGCCTGCGGGTGGTGGAGGAACTGGAGCGGAAGTATCCCCGGTTCCCGGGCCTCAACCTGACCTGGGAGGTGCGCGAGGGCCTGGCCAAGCACGGCGTGGCCTTCGAGTCGGTCGCGGGCACCCGGCGGCGCCGCCATCACCAGGCCTCGCTCGAGGCCCAGTTGGCCAACCTCGCCGACGAGGTCGCCTACTACAGCCACGACCTCGATGACGGCCTCGACAGCGGCCTGCTCGAGGAGAAGAAGCTGCTCAAGGAGGTGCGGGTATGGGCCAAGGCGGCGCGGGCCGTGAAGCGGCAGTTCGGCGAACTCCCCGCGGAGAGCCGGCGCTACTACACGATCCGGCAGATCATCGACCAGCAGGTGATCGACGTGGTCCAGACCACCGAGGCGCAGGTGCTCGAGGCCGGCGTGCGCTCGGCGGACGACGTCCGCACCCATCGCGCCGCGTTGGTGCACTACAGCCCCGAGCGCCGGATCGAGAACCTGGAGTTGCGCAAGTACCTCTACCGCAACCTGTACTACCACCCGGTGGTCGCCGAGCCCAACAACCGGGCCATCCGGATGCTCAGCGAGGTCTTCCAGACCTACCTTGCCCATCCCAAGGAGCTCGGCCTTGCAGCCCGCAAACGCATCGAGGTCGACGGCCTGCACCGGGCCGTCTGCGACTACGTGGCCAGCATGACCGACCGCTACCTCATCCAGGAGCATCACCGGCTCTTCGGCCTGCAGCTCGGCTGACGGCAGCGGCCCGACCCCGACCCCGGACCGGATTCAGTGCCCGTGGGCGAGCTTCTCGCGCAGGGCCGTCTTCAGGATCTTGCCCGTGGCGTTGCGGGGCAACGCAGCCAACTCGATCGCACGCCGCGGCACCTTGTAGTCGGCGAGGTTCTCCTTGAGGAAGGCGATCAGCGCGTGTTCGTCGAACCCCTTGCCCTCATCCATCGACACGAAGGCGATCGCCCGTTCACCCCGCCGTTCGCAGGGCTCGCCCACGACGGCCGCCTCGCGGATGCCCGGGAAACGGTAGATCACCTCCTCGATCTCGCGCGGATACACGTTCATGCCGTTGGGCTTGAGCATGTCCTTCTTGCGGTCGGTGATCACGAACCACCCGTCGGGACGGCGGTGCCCGATGTCCCCGGTGAGCAACCACCCGCCGCGCAGGGTCTCGGCCGTCTTCTCCGGAGCGTTCCAGTAGCCGAGCATCACATTGCCGCCGCGCACGCAAATCTCGCCGTCCACGCCGTCGGGCAGGTGGTTCCCCTGGTCGTCCTGAACCGTCACCTCGACGCCCGGGATGGGGATGCCGATGGTCCCGGCCTTCGGGGCGCGGGGCGGATTGACCGTGACCACCGGGCTGGCCTCGCTGAGGCCGTAGCCCTCGATGAGGGGCACCTTCGGATGCCTGGACTGGAAGCCGTGGAGGATCTCCATCGGCAACGGGCCGGCACCGCTGACGCACAACCGCAGCGAGGTGAACTCGATGCCGGCCGGGATCTGGGACAACGCCCGGAAGAGCGCGGCCATCGCCGGCAGCAGTGTGCCGCGATTCTGCAGGATCTCGGCGATCATCTGCTTGGGGGAGTGGAGTCCCTGCACGGCCACCACCGAAGCCCCGCTGAGGAGCGGCAACAGGAGCCCCACGGTCAGCATGAAGCTGTGGAACATCGGCAGCAGCACCACCAGTCGGTCGTCCTCGGACAACTCGAGGAAGGTCCGGCAGGAGGCGACGTTCTCGAGCAGGTTGCGGTGGGACAACATCGCCCCCTTCGGATGGCCCGTGGTCCCGCTGGTGTAGATGAGCACGGCCAGGTCGTCCCTGCCGCGGGATGGCGCCGCGATCTCGGCGGGTGCGGTTGGCAGGGCTTCCGCGGCCAGGACCTGCAGGCCGGGGCGCAACGTCCGCAATTCCGGCAGCCCGGCATGCCCCTCCTCGGCGATGATCCAGTCGATCCCGGCATCCTGGAGCATGTAGGCCACCTCGGCCGGCTTGAGGAAGTTGTTGATGGGCACCAGCACCGCGTCGGCGGCAAGCACGCCGAACATCGCGCCCACGAACTCCGGGCAGTTCTTGAGCCACACCGCGACGCGATCCGCGGGCCGGATGCCCCGGGCCCGGAGCATGGCGGCCGTCCCGAGCACCTGGTCCCGGTAGTGGCCGTAGGTGAAGCGCGAGTCGCCCCAGAACAGGGCCGGCTTGTCGGCACGCGGCGTGGCGGTCTCAAGGAAGGCGGAGGCGATGTTGTTCATGGCGTGGGGCGTTCCTGGAATTGGGGGGGTGAAAACGTCGTGGGCCCGGGGAGCGCGGATCCTCCGACCCGGTTCCAGACCCGGTTCCAGACCCGGGGCATCCGGGTGAACCGGGCGATCCGGGCGCTCAGCGTCGGGCGAAGATCCGGTTGGCCTCGGCCAGGGTCTCCTTGGACCCGATGTCGTACCAGATGCCCGGCACGCTCCAGGTCATCACCGGGGTGCGCGGGTACATCCACTGGATGAGACGGCCGGGCTGGTCGGGATTGTTGCCCTCGGCCAGGTATTGCCGGATGGAAGGCAGGTGATGCCGCGGGTAGTAATAGAGGGCGATGCCGATGAGCGTGCTGGCCGGCTCGGAGGGCTTCTCCACGAAGCTAGTGATCCGCCCGGTGGCATCGATGTCCACCACGCCGTACTTGCGCGCCTGCTCGAGGCTGCCCACGTCATACACTCCCAGCACGGGCCCGTTCTGCGACCGGCAGTACTCGCCGAATCCCCGGAGGCTTTGGTTGAAGAGATTGTCGCCGGCCACGACGATCAGGTCGTCGTCCAGGCTCTCCCTGTCGAGCACCAGGTTCAGGTCGCCGATGGCCCCGAGCTTGTTGGAATCATCGGTCGAACCGTCGTTGACCACCGAGAACCGGAACGGGTGCTGCGAGGCCCGGCCATAGGCCTCGGACCACTGGGAGAAGTGGCCGGCGAACTTTGCGTTGCTCACCACGAACACCTCGTCGATGCCCCCGATCGGCGCCAGGTTGTCCATCACGTAGTCGATCATGGGCTTGCCCGCCACCGACAGCAGCGGCTTCGGCTGGGTCAACGTCAACGGATACAGCCGCGTGGCATATCCGGCCGCAAGGATGAGCACCTTCATGGAATGCCGAAGGATATCCCAAGCCCTCCCATTCTCCACGCCGAAAATGGGACCGCCTCACGAATGGCACAAACTCCCCTCCCAGGCTCCGGCTCCAGAAGCCGGGGAACGCTGGACAGGGACCCTCCGACTCGCCTACACCGGAGACCGGCTGTCGCGGAAAACCAGCCGAACGATCCCAACCGGCGGGAAGATCCACCGATCGCCCCACCCCCGGGATCCCCGCAAAACCGCATGAATCCAAGCCACTCCTCCCTGGCCGCCCGGGTCCGTGACCTGATGAGGCGCGGCATGTCCGGGACCGATGCCAGCGCATCCCTCCCACCGCCCTGCCCCGACACCTGGGAAGCGGTGGCGCTGGATCTCTTCGCGCTGCAACATGCGAGCGTCCCCGCCTACCGGTTCCTGTGCGAGGCCCGCGGACGCCGCCCCGGAGACGTCCGCTCCTGGAAGGAAATCCCCGCGGTGCCCACCGCGGCGTTCCAGGAACTCGAGGTCTCGGCGATCGCACCGGAAGCCCGGACCAGGGTCTTCCATTCGTCGGGCACCACCGGCCAGCGCCCGAGCCGGCACTTCCACCACGCCGAGTCGTTGGCCCTGTACGAGGACTCCCTGCGACCTTGGTTCGCCGCCCACCTGCTGACGCCCGGGCCGGGGTTTCCCGCGGGTCTCCGCCCGCGGTGCCTGGCGCTGACCCCACCGCCTCCGGCCGCCCCGCACTCGTCCCTCGTGCACATGCTCGAGGTGCTGATCCGGGATTTCGGAGGACCGGATTCGGGCTTCAGCGGAAAGGTCGGGTCGGAGGCCGCCTGGGAACTGGGCCTGGAGGCCACCCTCACAACCCTCAAGATGGCCTGTGATGGCGGCGCCCCGGTCGTCGTCCTCGGAACGGCCTTCCTTTTCGTCCACCTGCTCGATGCCCTCGAGGCCCAGGGACGATCGTTCCGGTTGCCGGCGGGATCGCGGCTGATGGAGACCGGCGGCTACAAGGGACGTTCCCGGGTGCTGGACCGGGCGGACCTGCACGCCGCCCTGGCCGATCGCCTCGGATCGCCCCGGATCGTGTCGGAGTACGGCATGAGTGAGCTGTCCTCGCAGGCGTACGACACGGGAAGCGGCTTCCGGTTCCCTCCCTGGGTCCGGTGGCGCATCGTCCGGCCGGAGACCGGTTCGGATGCAGCCGAGGGAGAAGCGGGCCTGTTGCGGATCCACGACCTGGCCAACGTCTGGTCGGTCGCCGCGCTTGAGACCGCCGACCTCGCCCGGCGACGCGGCGACTCCTTTGAACTCCTCGGGCGAGCCGCCGACGCCGAGCCCCGCGGCTGCTCGCGGATGAGCACCTGACCCCGGACATGACCCTCCATCAACTCTTCCTCGCCGACCTCGGGCCCGAGCTGGAACTCACCGGCGAGACTCTGCGTCAGGCCAGCTTCGCGGTGCGCCGCAACCGCAACGAGTGGCTGCTGCGCCAGCGCACCCGCGGCGTGATCGAGATGATCGCCCACACCGCCGAGCAGTGGCTGGAGCCCGACAACGGGTTCCGGGCCCTGGCCCTGCGGGATGGACCGAAGGACACCGGATGGAGCCCCGCCACCCTCGCCCGCGGCCTGGACGCCTTCTTCCGCTCCATCACCGTCGAGTCCCTCGAGGCGCTGGTGGCCCAGGACCTGGGTGACACCCGACGTCTGGACGACTTCGGTGCCGGGTCCGCCGAGCACCGGACCGGGCGCACCTCGCTGGCCGTCGGACCGGAGCTGCTGGTCCACCTGACGGCCGGCAACCTGCCCAACCCCGCCCTGTTCTCCATGATCCTCGGGCTCATCACCCGATCGGCGCAGATCGTCAAATGTCCCCGCGAGGCCTCGCTGCTGCCCCGCCTCTTCGCCCATTCGCTTGCGGCGACCGAGTCCAAGCTCGGCGCCTGCCTGGAGTTGGTGGCCTGGGGGCACGAGGATCGCGGCGCCCGGACGCTGGAGGACCTGCTGTTCGCCGAGGCCGACTGCGTGACCGCCACCGGCGGGGACACGATGCTGGCCGACGTCCGCCCCAGGATCCCGTCCCGCACCCGCCTGGTCGCCTACGGACACCGCCTCAGCCTCGGCCTGATCGCCCGGGAGTCGCTGAGCCCCTACTCGCGCAAGCGCCTGGTCCGGGCCATGGCCGACGACATCACGGCCTGGAACCAGCTTGGGTGCCTCTCGCCCCATGCCTACTACGTCGAGGAGGAGGCCTCGGGCAGTGCCGAGGCGCTGTCCGGGGAACTGGCCACCGAACTCGAGCGGCGCGAGGCCAGCGAGCCTCGGGGCCCGGTCGGGGTGGCCGAGTCGGCGCTCATCCAGTCCCGGCGGAGCACGTTCGAACTGCGGGCGGCGGCCGTGGCCTCGATGACCGATCGCAACTTGAACCGCTCGCTCTTCTTCGAGCCGCCGGCCACGGTCCGATTGTGGGCCAGCGCGGAATCCACCGCCTGGACCGTGGTGCTCAACCACGACGCGCGCTTCCAGCCCTCGTGCCTGCACCGCTTCATCGAGATCAAGCCGGTGCGGCACTGGGAGGAGATCCTGCGCTTCGCCGAGCCCCACCGTCACCAGGTCTCGACGGTGGCCGTGGCCGCCCCCGACGACCGCCTGCCCGAGATCGCCCGCCGGCTGGCCCGATGGGGCGCCAGCCGCATCTGTCCCATCGGCAGGATGCAGGAACCGCCGGCCGCCTGGCGGCACGACGGACGCCCCGCCCTCGGCGACCTGGTCACCTGGACCGACCTCGAGACCTGACACCCTTCGTTTCCCCCGACTCCATGGAACTCCGGAAAACCTTCCACATCGAAGCCGCCCACCGCCTCCCCAACGTGCCCGCCGGGCACAAATGCGCCCGGCTCCACGGACACAGCTGGCGCATTGAGGTCGCCATCGAGGGGCCGGTCGGCGAACACACCGGGTGGGTGATGGACTTCGCAGACCTGAAGGCGGCCTTCCAGCCCGTCCACGAGCGCATCGACCACCACTACCTCAACGACATCCCGGGCCTCGAGAACCCCACCAGCGAACGGCTGGCCGTCTGGATCTGGGCCGAGCTCAAGCCGCGGCTGCCCCTGCTCAGCGAGCTGGTCGTGGCCGAGACGTGCACCTCGGCCTGCGTGTACCGGGGCGACTGAGGGCCCGGCCGCAACGCGTCATCCGATCCGCGCCACCGGGATCTTGACGACGACCTTCCGGATCGGAGCCGCCCCGCCGTGGGCCACCTTCGGACGGTGGGCGTCCGACGGGAAGAAGATCGAGAAACGCCCGGCCGGCTGGGTCAGCGGCGTGTAGTCACCCGCCGGGTGCCAGAACTGGACGTCGTTGCCGAAGGGGCCGTCGGGCTGGAGGGCGTCGCGGTCGATCCAGT
>JBIKMQ010000067.1:0-8175 GCA_044359215.1 Candidatus Chromulinivoraceae bacterium | reverse complement strand
GATGTTCACCAGGTCCACGTCCTTGCCGCCCAGTTCGCCCGGCAGGATGGTGCCGCCATAGACGAAGATGCTCGGGCGGTTCAGGCGGGCCATGGCCATGACGCAGCCGGGCATGTTCTTGTCGCAGCCGCCGACCGCCACGAAGGCGTCGAAGCCCTGGCAACCCACGACCGTCTCGATGGAGTCGGCGATCACCTCGCGGGACACCAGCGAGTACTTCATGCCCTCGGTGCCCATCGAGATGCCGTCGGAGATGGTGATGGTGTTGAACACCACGGCCTTGCCGCCGTTCTCGTTGATGCCCTGCGCCACGCTGACGGCCAGCTGGTCGATGTGCATGTTGCACGGGGTGACCATGCTCCAGGTGGAGGCCACGCCGATCTGGGGCTTCTGGAAGTCGTCCTTCTTGAAGCCGGTGGCGTAGAGCATGCCCCGGCTCGGGGCGCGCTCGATGCCGTCGACCACGATGGAGGAAAAGGGGCGGGGCAGGGAATCGCTGGAGGAGGTTGCGCGGGACGTCGGCTTGGAAGATCGGCGTTTCATGGCGGGCGGATCGTCGCGAAGGCGGCGCGCCAGCGGAAGCGCGAAAAACGCGTCCCGCCCCGGGATCCGCCCCCGGAGGCGCGCCCGGTCGGCAAATCGGCCGTTGCGGCTGCGGGGGGCGGTGCCTAGCCTCGGACGCGTTGGGAGCCTTCTCCCCCTGCATGAGACATTTTCTCGACTTCGAAAAGCCCATCGCCGAACTGCAGCGCAAGCTCGACGACTTGAAGGCCCAGCCCGGGACGCCCGCCCTGGGCATTTCCTGGGAGGAGGAGATCCGCCTGCTGGAAGGCAAGATCCAGGATGCCCAGCGGCAGCTGTATTCCAACCTCACCCCGTGGCAGCGGGTCCAGTTGGCCCGGCACCCGAGGCGCCCCTACACCCTCGACTACCTGCGTCTGGCCTTCGACGAGTTCGAGGAGTTGCACGGCGACCGCCTGCATTCCGACGACCGCGCGATGGTGGGCGGGTTCGCCCGCCTGGGCGGCCAGAGGGTGCTGGTGGTCGGCACCCAGAAGGGCCGCGACACCAAGGAGAACATCCTGCGCAATTTCGGCTCGGCCCACCCCGAGGGATATCGCAAGGCGCTTCGCCTCATGAAGATGGCCGACAAGTTCGGGCTGCCGATCATCAGCCTCATCGACACGGCCGGAGCCTATCCGGGCATAGGGGCCGAGGAGCGCCACGTGGCCGAGGCCATCGCCGTGAACCTGCGCGAGATGATGACCTTCGAGGTGCCAATCCTCGCCTGCGTCATCGGCGAGGGGGGCTCCGGCGGGGCCCTGGGCATCGGTGTGGCCGACCGCGTGCTGATCCTCGAGAACGCCTATTACTCGGTCATCAGCCCCGAGGGATGTGCCGCGATCCTCTGGAAGGACCGCACCGCCGCGCCCAAGGCGGCCGCGGCGCTCAAGATCACCGCCGGCGACCTGCAGGCGCTCGGCCTGGTCGATGCGGTGTTGCCGGAGCCCCTTGGCGGTGCCCATCTCGATCCCGAAGCCACGGCCGCCACGCTGCGCCAGGGCCTGCTCAAGCACCTGGGCGAGGTGCAGGCCCTGTCCACGGCCGGCCGGTTGTCCGCCCGCTACGCCAAGTTCCGGGCCTTCGGGCATTTCACCGAACCGGACTCGAAGGCGGCGTGAAGCTCGAATCCCCCCTGGTCTTCCACCCGTTGCCCAAGGAGCGGGTCTGGGGCGGGCGTCGCCTGGAGACGCACTGGGGCAAGGCCCTCCCGCCCGGGGTGCCCATCGGCGAGTCCTGGGAGATTTGCGACCGCCCCGAGGGGCAATCGGTCGTGGCCGAGGGTCCGCTGGCCGGGACCTCGCTCCGGCAGCTCATGGAACACCATGGGCCCGACCTCATGGGCCGGCCGGTCGCCACGGGGGAGCGCTTCCCCTGGCTCGTCAAGATCCTCGACTGCCGGGACGACCTGTCCCTGCAGGTGCATCCGCCGGCCGACAAGGCCGCAGCCCTGGGCGGCGAGCCCAAGACCGAGATGTGGTATTTCGCGGAGGCCGACCCCGGAGCCGGGATCTATGTGGGATTCGAGCCGGGGATCACGCCCGAGGCGTTCACCCGGAGGCTGGACGCGGGGTCGGTGGCGGAGTGCTTCCGGCGCCTTCCCACGCGGCCCGGCGATGTGATGTTCCTGCCCAGCGGGCGGGCGCATGCCCTGGGGGCCGGCAACCTGGTCTTCGAGATCCAGCAGAACTCCGACACCACCTACCGCGTCTTCGACTGGAACCGCACCGGGCTCGACGGCAGGCCGCGCGAGCTGCACCGCCAACCGGCCCTCGAGTCCATCGACTTCTCCGACACCCAGCCGGAACGGGTGCCCGAGTTCTGGTCGAACCTCGCCCCCGGGGTGGCCGTGCGGCCATTGGTGCGGCATGGGTTGTTTTCGGCGGATTTGCTGCGCCTGCAGGCCGGGGCCTCGATCGGCGCCCTTGCCGGGGCCGGCGGGCCCTGCGTGCTGGGCGGGGTCTCGGGCACCAGCCTCGTCCGGGCCGGCGCGCAGGAGAGCCGCCTGCCACCCGGGGGCTTCCTGCTGGTGCCGGCCGCCGGGGCGGCCGGTGTGCGCCTCCACTCGCCCGGGGCCTCGCAGGTCCTCCGGGTGACCCAAGGCCCATGAAGGATTCCGACAACACGGAAGGCCGGCCCACGCCGCCCGACCCCCGACCGGGCCCTCCCGACGACGAGCCCCGCGTGGAGTCGTCGCCCGAGGCCATCGAGAGCGACCTGCTCCGCATCCTGGTCACCGATCCCCGCTTCCGGTGGGCGGCGATCCTGGCCCTCCTGATGGCCGGTTCCGTGATCCTGGCCGTGGTCCCGATCTTCGTGGTCTCCACGCCGGAGATCGACCCGCCCTTCCGGGCCAGCCTGCTCGACAAGTTCCAGGCCCGGGCCCTGATCCGCACGGCCCGGGAGGCCGGGGCGGCCGGCCGGTTGCCCGAGTCCATCACCGCCTGGAAGACGGCCCTGGCCAACGACCTGGCGAGCCTCGAGGCGCGACGAGGAGCCCTGGAGGTGCTGACCGGAAGCACCGCATGGACGCAGGACGACGTGCGCTTCGGCTACGCCTGCGGCACCGAACTGCTCCACCGCACCGGCACCAACCGCCAGGAAGTGCTGCTCTTCGCACGCTTCCTCGACCATGTCGGGCATCACCCGGCCAATGTCGCGCTGCTGAGGGACCTCGCCGCGACCGATACCGGCGAGATCGCGGGCTGGTTCGGCCGGTCGCTGTTCCTGTCCCGGCGCATGGACCGCTTCGAGGAGCTTTGGCTGCGGCAGCGGTCGGGCCTGATGACCACCGCCCCCATGGCCCTGATCGGCCCGGCCTGGGAGGCCGGTTGGGGCCCGATCACCGGCATGGCGGCGGCCCGGGACCGCCTGCTCGCGGCCGAGAAAGACCCGAAGCTTCAGGACGAGGCCTCGCGCCTGGTGCTGATGGTGGCCGAAAACCTTGGAGACGCCGCCGGATACGAGGCGGCCCTGGCTCGTCGTGCCGGTCGCCAGGCCGACGCGTTGGCCGACCACCTTGGGCTCTGGCGGCTCCTGGCCCGAACCGGTCGCGGGGGCGAGGTCATGGATCGCCTCAAGGCCTTCCAACGCCCGCCCGCCAGCCCGGCCGAGGCCATCGGCCTGGTCGAGGCCCTGCAGGCCTTCGGCCTGGGCGACCGGGCCGTGGACCTGGGTCTCGAGCAGGTGAAGGTCTTTCCCTACGCCCCGGATCTCTGGCTGGCCACGGCCGAACTCCTGCTGGGCCGCGAAGACTGGACGCGCCTCCGGCAACTGGCCATCGGCATGCGGGGCGAGACCTCGCTGGCCGGCCGCATGGGTGCCTACAGCTGGTACCTCGACGGCCGGATCGACCTGGCCCTCAACCGCTCCCTCGACGCCGCCAACGCCTTTGGCCGGATCGCCGAGGGTGCCAGCCCCGACGCCGTGCTCGTGGCCCGGATGGTCGCCGGATTGCGCCGCGTGAACCGCCCCCAGGAGGCCGCCGCGTTGCTGCGCCGGGTCGAGAAGGACTTCGCCGCCGATCCGACCTTCTGGTTCGAGGTGGCGGGCATCGCCGCCGAGACGCAGGACATGGACACGCTGGCCGAGGCCGTCGCACGGTCCTACCGGTTGCAGCCCGACAACCCCGTCTTCCGGCACAACCAGGCGGCCGTGCTCATCGCCACGGGCCGGCAGCCCGAGGAGGCCGTCCGACTCACCCTCGAACTGCTCAACCGGTCGCCCGAGTCGGTGTCCTGCCAGGTCAACCACGCCTTGGCGCTCATCCTCCAGCGGCGCCTCTCCGATGCCGAGGAGTTGCTGGCCCGGATTCCCTGGGCCGGACGCAGCCCGACCGAGGAGACCCAGATGCACTACGGCTGGATGCTCATCGAGCAGTCCCGCGGGCGCCTGGAAGCGGCCAAAACCCACGCCCGCGCCCTGCGAGAATCGGAGTTGCTGCCCCCGCAGCGGGCCCGGCGGGAGGCCGTGCTGGCCACCGGCGGATCGCCTGGCAAGCCCGGTTGAAACCTCCAGGTGCCCGGCAGGGTCCCCGTGGCAGGAAATCCTGCGGAAGCGGTTGCGTCGCGCCCCATCGCGTCCACCCTGTCGGCCGCATGAGCATTGCCACCCGCACCGGCGACTCCGGGACCACCGGACTGATGTACAATCGCCGCGTCTCCAAGGCCCATCCCCGGGTCGAGGCCTATGGGTCGGTGGATGAACTCAACGCCGCCATCGGCATGGCCCGCGCCACCGCCACCGACGCGTTCATCGGGGACAACCTGCTGACCATCCAGAAAGACCTCGTGATCCTCATGGGCGAACTGGCCACCGCCAAGGAGGACACCCAGCGTTACCTGGCCGACGGGTTCCAGGCGGTCACTCCGGCGCTGACCGCCAAGCTCGATGCCCTGGTCGCGCAAATCGAGGCGCAGAGCATCACCTTCAAGGGGTGGGCCACGCCGGGAATGACCCTGCACTCCGCCGCCCTCGACGTGGCCCGCACCACTTGCCGGCGGGCCGAGCGCCGCGTCTTTGTGCTGCGCGATTCGGGCGAGGTCGAGAACCACGAGATCCTGATCTTCCTCAACCGCCTGAGCGATTTGCTGTGGCTCATGGCCCGCTGGGTCGAGACCCACACGCCGGAATCACCGGCCGGCGCGCCCGCCGCCTGACGACGGGTTGAGTCAACGGTGGGGTGCGGACGAGTCCTTCGGAACCCACGATGGCTGGACGATCCGGCGACCGCTCGGTCGCTTGGCTCCGACCGAGGTTCCTCTCCGATCCCGCACGACACTCCTACAGCGTCACCGTGGGGCAGGGGGCATCCTGCGAGGTATTCTCCAGCCGGACGTGCGTGGCCCCCACCGCATCCAAGGCCGCCCCGACGGTCTTGCGCGCCAGTTCCGGGGTGTTGCAGTCGCGGCTCAGGTGACCCAGGTAGATGCGGCTCAGACCGTCGTGCAGAATGGCCGTGGCCACCTCGGAGGCCGCGTGATTCGAGAGATGACCATGGCGGCTGGCGATCCGCTGCTTGGTGCTCCACGGGCGCCGGGTGTCTTCCTGCAGGAGCTTCACGTCGTAATTGGCCTCGAGCACCAGGAGGTTCGACGGCTTCACCCGTTCGAGGATCAGCTTGGTGGCATGCCCCAGATCGGTCAGGAAGCCGATGTTTCCGTTCGGCGTGGCCAGCAGGAACCCCACCGGGTCGGCCGCATCATGCGGCACGCTGAAGGTGCGGATCTCGACCTCGCCCAAGGTGAACGTGGCCCCCGTCTCGAAGGTGGCCGCCTCGAAGCGCACCCCGGAAAATTCCCGCCGGATGGCCTCGTGGGTGAAGCGGTTGGCGTAGATGCGCGTGCCGGTCTTTTCGGCCAGGACACCCAGTCCCTTGATGTGGTCGCCGTGCTCGTGCGTGACGAGGATTCCGGTGAGTCCTTCCGGAACCCGGCCGATGGACGCCAGCCGCTCCCGGATTTGCTTCGCGCTGAAGCCCGCATCGATGAGCAGGCGGGTTTCTCCGACCTCGAGGTAGGCACAATTGCCGCCGGATCCGCTGCCCAGAATCGTGAAGTGAACCGCCACCCCGCGATCGAACCGTCAATCCGCCCCGCGCGACAGCAGAAATCGCCCAACCGGTCGGCCTGAGGATGGACACCAACCGCGCCCCGCCCGCCGCCGATGTCTGAAGCGCCCTGAGATGGGTGCGGTTGGGTGGTTACCGAAATTCGAAGTCAGCAGCTCTCCAAGAGTGTTTATGACACCCGCTCGTAGCCGACAATTGCCACCGCGAGGGCGCCTGTTGCCGCGGCAAAATCGTGACCATCCTCTATCAAGTAGGGGTCCCTATCGGCCGCCTCCTCCGCAGTATCCTGATATATGGGCTGAACATCAACCACAGGCCTTCCCTGGGAATGTTGGAAAAGAGCGCTGCATTCTTTGCTAAAGGTAGAGGTCAGTGTCACAATCTTGCTTCGCAATCTATCGCCATCCCAAACCTCTGATGGCTTATCGAGGCGAAGCAGGCTGGCGGAGTACACTGCGGATATTCTGTTATCACTCATTGTATTGGTCGCAGCGTAGACCTCTTTAAGTCGAACCATGTCCCCATTAATCGAGCGCCAGCCACTAATGACCCCTTTGATCTCGATGGCGGCTCGTGATGGGCGTTCAAGTTCACGCTCCTGCCCAAGCAAACACACATCAAACCGTTGCTTACCGTAACCTTTTGCAGCCTTGCGCTTAACCTTGGTCCCCCGGATAACACGAGGGAACGCCCATGATTCGAATGTATTGCGCGACATTTCGACGATTATAGCGCCTCGCTCGCTTTGATCCATCCAATGCTTTTCCAGTAATCCTTTCGCCACTGATACAGTTAAAACATACTCGATTGCTTTTCTGTGCTTTAATGGAGGATCGTTAAACAGTCTGCAGTAGTCTTCCCATCCGTCCCGCATCCCAGAAAGAATCGACTCTCGTATTACGTCGAAACTCAATGACGGCAGTGTTGTGTCTGCATGCATTGTGTGCTCCTCAGATTGCCGACATCACATCCTCCAGCTTGCTCGCCTTGATAAACCGCGCCGGATTATCGCCGTCGTGCATTAACTCGCCAAAGTGGGCTTCGCCGCACTTGATCTTACCGCTTTCCCGGTCGCGCAAGTCATCGGTAAACAGGCTGCTCTTGGTTTCCACGACGAAGAACAGGCGTTCTGAGCCGTTCTTTTCCACCAGGACCGCCCAGTCGGGGTTGTAGGTGCCGAGTGGGGTCGGAACTTTGAACCAGCCAGGGAGCTTGGCGTAAACCTTGATGGCCTCGTTCTTCTCCATCTGTTCGGCAAAGGTGCGCTCGGTGTCGGACTGGTAGATAACCTGCTCGTGAACGGCCTTGGTGGCATCGATCATCGTCTTCAGGTAACCCGTCAGTTCTTCCTGCTCGAAGAGTTCCTGCGCGTAGTAGAACTTGCCTCCCAGGCGCTGGTACTTGATGCCGTCAACCAGGGCCAAGCGCTTGGCTCGATTGATCGCCTCGCTGGTCAGTTCAATGAACTGCTGGGGGTTGCGCTTGAAGTCGTCCAAACGGCCACTCGTGGTGAGAATTCGAGCGATGCTTCGCCGCGTGAGCTGTGTGCGGTCTTGCAACTCCGTCAGAACATCCGGCAGCTCGATGTCGCCTTCGTCGATGTTCTCTGGAGCTGAGGTGGCGGTTTCTGTGGTTTCCACACCGGCACGGCCGATGGCCACGTCCGCTTTGCGCCAGTGGAGACGTGTCCTGGTGATCGACGGGGCCTCCTGGATCGCCTGGGTGCAGCTGGTCAACAGCGCGGCGTTGTCGAACCGCACCCGGTAGGTGGTCTTGTGCTTGATCCGTTCCCAGAGCGCCTTGAACCCCTCGCTCTGGATCACCGCTCGACGCGTTTTGACCTGCTTCCGTTCGTCAGCGTTCTTGATCTCCAGCCGCCCAGCCAGCTTGCGGAGGATTTCCCGGATTTGGGGCAACTGTGCCGTAAACTGGGTGGGAACCGTCAGCGTGCCATCCTTGAGCGCCTTCTTGAGTGCCTCCTGCACCTTGCCCTTGGCGTCGACGTAGCCCGCTGCGCGAAGGTGAGTCCACAGCTCATTGGACTG
>JBIKMQ010000066.1:0-8242 GCA_044359215.1 Candidatus Chromulinivoraceae bacterium | reverse complement strand
GTCTCCACCAGCACGGTGAAGCAGTCGTCGGCCAGCGACTGCATGAGGCGGGCGGCGTTGGGCTGGAGCAGGGGTTCGCCCCCGGTCAATTCCACCAGCGGCAGCTTGTGCTGGGCCGAGGCGTCCCCGGCGTTGACCACCGGTGGAAAATGGGCGAGGTCCGGATGCCGGTAGGGCTCGGCCAACCGGTGCACCTCCGCCCGGATGTCGTCGAGCGAGCGCCGCTTGCCCGCGGTGAAGGCGTAGGCCGTGTCGCAATAGGAGCATCGCAACTGGCAGCCCGTCAGGCGGACGAAGACGCAGGGAAGCCCCGCGAAGGTGCTCTCACCCTGCAGGCTCAGGTAGACTTCGTTGACAACCAGCGTATCGGCCACGGGCCGACCCTAGCATGGCCGACCGCACGGGGACAGGAACCACTTCTCGGCAGGGCCACGGGGCCGCCAGGGGCGCCATCGTGGACATTGTGGACATCGTGGGCTGGAGGCGCCGGGAGTCTCCGTGGGTTCTCCGTGGGTTCTCGATTGCCGTGCGGGGACCCCGGAGGCAACGTCTCCTCCTACCGACCATGTCCAAGAAATCGCAATACCGCTTCTGTGTGGGCCCGTGGAATTTCAGCCAGGGGCAGGACCCCTACGGCCCCACCGTCCGCCGCGAGGAATCCTTCGACTGGAAGCTCGCCCAGCTGAAGACCCTCGGCTTCGACGCCATGATGTTCCATGACGACGACGCCGTGCCGGACATCGACTCGAAGTCCTCGAAGCAGGTGCTCCAGGAGGCCAAGGCGCTGAAGAAGCGCCTCGACAACGAGGGCATCGCCGCCGAGATGGTCGCCCCGCGCCTGTGGTTCGCCCCGCAGACCATCGACGGCGGCTACACCAGCAACGACCCGAAGTTGCGCCGCTACGCCATCGACCGCTCGCGCCAGAGCATCGACATCGCCAACGAGCTGGGCACCGACATCCTGGTGCTCTGGCTGGCCCGCGAAGGCACCTACTTGCGCGAGTCCAAGTCGGGCGCGCGCTCCACCGAGCTGCTGGTCGAGGCCTTCGATGCGATGCTCAAGCACGACAAGAAGATCCGCCTGGCCATCGAGCCCAAGCCCAACGAGCCGATGGATCACGCCTACCTGCCCACCACCGGGCATGCCCTGGCCATCGCCCAGCACACCCGCGATCCCAAGCGGGTCGGCTGCGTCATCGAATCGGCCCACGCCATCCTCGCCGGCCTCGACCCGGCCGATGAGATCGAGTTCGCCATGTCGTTCGGCAAGCTCTGGTCGCTGCACCTCAACGACCAGAACGGCCTGAAGTTCGACCAGGACAAGCCCTTCGGCTCGGCCAACCTGCGCGTGGCCTTCAACCAGGTCCGCGCCCTCGAGCGCAATGGCTACGGCAAGAAGGGCGAGTACGTCTGCTTCGACGTGCATCCCTTCCGCACCACCGCCGAAAAGCAGTGGCTGTCGCACTTGGACAACTCGCGCCGCACCTTCGAGCACCTCCTGGCCAAGGCCAAGAGCTACCCCGAGAAGGAAGCCGCCCAACTCATCGCCGCCCGCAACTACCAGGACCTCGACCAACTGGTCATCGAGCACCTGCTGGGCACCCGCTGACGGCCCCAAGGGCCCCGGACATTTCCCTCGCAACGTCGAGGCTCTTGCAGAACAACGCCGGACTCCCCACGGGGTCCGGCGTTGTTCGTTTCGAGGGAGGGGACGCCGCAGGCCCAAGGGCCGGGCCGATGGGCGATTACCAGCGGATCTTCTCGGGGAAGAACTCCCGGATGAGTTCCTCGTAGTACGGTCGCAGGGCCACTTCGTCGGGCTTGCTGTGGCTCTTGGTGTAGAGGTCGTAGGGGTTGAAGCGGAGCACCCACGGCAGCAGCGCACGGTCCTTGTCGTTCAACAGGTGCGAATACTCCCCCTCGCGGTGCCAGGGGTAGAAGCTGTGGTAGCGCAGCATCGCCAGCCCCTCCTCGGGCAGGTAGTCGCGGCAGACATGGTAGATGTACTCGTCGTGTCCCCATGACAGCGCGACCTGGTCGAGGCCGCAGCCGGGCTCGTACACGCCGTTGGGCGTGTTGTAGCGCGGGTCGGTGCTGTCGGGGTTGGCCTCGAAGAACTTCGGGAAGACGATCTTCGGCGAATACGCGCAACCGGTGGGGAACGTGTCGCCCACCACGGCCCACTGGGGCTCGCCCCACAGGCACAGGATCTTGCCCAGGTCGTGCACGAAACCGGTGAGGATCATCCAGCGCGGCTGACCGTCGCGACGCAGGTGCTCGGCCGTCTGCAGCAGGTGCTGCAACTGCGACATGTCGGTGTCGGGATCGGAGTCGTCGACCAGTTGGTTCAGGTATTCGGCCGCCTCCCACACGCCCATCTTCATGCGGTCGAGCCCGAGGTATTCCTTGCGCTTGGCCAAGGCGAACTCGTGGGTCTGGTAGGTGTGGTTCAGCCGGTAGAACTCGCGCACCGTCGGCCGGGCGTCGGCTTCGTAATTGCGGAACTCGGTCTCCTGCTTGTCGGGAGCGTACCCCACGGCCGGCTTGCGATCGGAGGCGTCCGCCGGACTCGCGGCCGGGCCGGAGGGCTCGGGATAGTGCTGGAGCACGAAGTCCTCCCACTCACCGATGTGCTGCAGGGGTTTCTTCTCCGCCTCGGTCGGAATCGTCTTCATCGTTGGAACTTGCTGCGCGCGTTTCTCCGGTCAATCGGGCTGGCGGCACAAGCAGTTTGTTGTCGGGGGTCCACCCCGGGTTGGCCCGTCACCCGTCCAAACGGCCCAATCACTCACCGAGGATTTGCTTGAACGGGGGGTTGAGCAAGGCCTCCGCGGCCGGTTGCCCCATGTTCTCGGTGGTGATGAGCATGACGCTGGTGTCCACGCGCTTCTCGACCTTCTTGCCCTGGAGGTGCTCGACCAGGGTCTTCACGCCCAGGTAGCCCATCTTGACCGGATCCTGCACTACGAGGGCCTGGACGTCGCCATGGCGCAAATCGGCCACCGATTGCGAACCGGAGTCGAATCCCACCATCACCACCTTGCCGCCGGCGCGACCGATCTCCCGGAGCGCCTTGGTCATGGCGATGGTGGCCGTCTCGTTGGGGCAGAACACGCCGTCCACGGCCTGACCATGGCGGTTCAGGAGATTCTGCGAGGCCTGGTAGGCCGTTTCGCGGGTGGGGCCGGCATACTGGTCGGCCGAGATGAGCTTGAGGTCGGGATACGCCTTGAGGGCGTCGAGGAATCCGGCCTCGCGGGCCTCGGTGCTGGCGCTGCCCACCTGGTAGCGCAGCAGGATGACCTTGCCCTTGCCGCCGAGGCGCTTGGCCAGGTACTCGCCGGCGATGCGCCCGCCCTTGAAGTTGTCGGTGGCCACGAAGCTCACCTGCTGGTCGCTCTTGAGGTCGGAATCAAAGATGACCACGGGCACCCCGGCCTTCACCGCGCTGCGCACGGGGTTCACGAGCGCCTGCGAATCGAGCGGGGCCAGCACGATGCCGCTGACGTTCCGGGCCGTGAAGTTCTCAACCACCTGGATTTGCTGGTCGCGGTCGTCCTCACGTAGGGGCCCCTTCCAGAACAGCTTCACCGGAGTGCCGGCCGCGGTCAGCTCCCGCTCGGCCTTCACCGCACCCGCATGCACCGACTTCCAGAACTCATGCGTGGTGCCCTTGGGAATGACGGCGATGGTCAAGTCTTTGGCGACGACGACACTGCCGAGGACGAGGCTGGCCAAGAGGCCCAGGCGAACGGGGTTCATGGGCCGAAAGGATGCCGCGAAGCGCCCGTGGCGGAAGTCAAAACCGAGGCGGCGGGACAGTCGAGGGGCCTCTGGCGCGGAGGGTTTCGCCATTGAGATGGCAGCCTTCGATTCGGCGCGTCCGCACGTTGGGATCGGGGCTTCTCGTCAGCCGCCCGGACCGGTGGCAACCTCTGGTCCACGCGTGACCGCCGCCCGGCTCCACCTTGCAGACGATCTCGAACTCGACGCCCGACGGGCGGTCTGGCTGCCGCGCAGTCGCTGCCTGGCGGTGGCCGACCTGCACCTTGGAGAGCCGTGGGTCCGTCGGGCGCGGGGCCAATTGGTGCCTCTCGGCGTGGCCGACACCACCGTGACGCGGCTGCGGTCGCTGGTGGAGAGCCACCGTCCCGAGCGCCTGATCCTGCTGGGCGACATCGTCCACGCCGCCCTGCCCCTGGAGGGCATCCGATCGGCGGTTCAGGATCTCGCAGGCCTGGAGCAGGAGGGCGTGGTCATGGACTGGTGCCTGGGAAACCATGACCGGCAGCTCGCCCGGCAACTCGTGCGCTGGGGGATCACGGTGAAAACCCCCACCCAGGTGAACCTGCCTGAGGCGTTGCTCTTCCACGGAGATCGCCACCCGGAATCGTCCTCCGTGAACGCACCCGTTCCTGCCTGGAGGATCCAGGGGCACTTGCACCCGGCCCTGGTCCTCGACGACGGCGTCGCCACCCGGGCCAAGGTGCCCTGTTTCCTGGTGGCACCGGGGCGATTGGTGCTGCCCGCCTTCTCGGAGATGGCCGCCGGCAGCCCGGTGGACCGCAGCGGAATCCCCCAAGGCTTGGGTGCGGGCGACCGCTTCGAGAGCGCCGTCGCCTGCCTGGGGCCCCGACTGCTGAGGATCCCCTTCGCCCGATGACGGGCCGCATCGGGGCTCAACGTGGCCGGACTCAGCGGGTCATGGGCCATCCGGCCGCCACCAGGCCCTTGTAGCCGCCGATGAGCGATCGGACGTTCGTGTAGCCCATCTTCTGGGCCGCATCGCAGGTCAACGCGCTGCGATAGCCTCCGCCGCAGTACATCACGATCTCGGCCGACTTGTCGGGATGGCGAACTTCGAGATCTCGTTCGAGGATGCCCTTGCCCAGGTGGCTCGCCTGCTCGGCGTGACCGGCGGCCCACTCGCTTTCCTCGCGCACGTCGAGCAGCACCAACGACGGGTTGGCCTTGAGGCGTTCACGGAGCGCATCGATCGAGAGTTCCTGGATGCGGGTCTGGGCGTCTTGGACCAGGGCGAGGAAACCGGGCGAGTGATTCATGAGGCCCACAGGTTCGATCACCCGCGCGCCCCCGGAAAGCGCTTTCGTCCGATGGACCCGATCGCAGCCACGCCTTCAGCGGCAGTCCCCTGCCCTCGACTCGGGCGCGGACTTCGGCGTTGAGTTTTCCGGGTCGGATCCGGACGCTTTGGCCTTCCAAGTCCCTTCCGTTCCCATGAACACATTCTCGCGTCTCCTGCCGCTGGCTCTCGCCACGGCCACCGCCTTCGCCGCCGGCGTCGGCTACGACAACACCCCGCAAATCCCGGGTCAGAAGTGGAAGGTCCACGACAAGAACCGGCCCAACCCGCCCATCGTGGAGCCAGGCGAGACCTTCAGCCATCAGGCCCCGGCCCCGGCCGACGCCGTGGTGCTCTTCGACGGCAAGGACCTGTCGAAGTGGAAGGGTGGCAAGGACGGCAAGGCCCCGTGGAAGGTCGAAAACGGCTATTTCGAGGTCGTGAAGGGCACCGGCGACATCCAGACCAAGGAGAAGTTCAAGGACTTCCAGCTCCACTTCGAATGGTCCGCTCCCAATCCCCCCAAGGGCGAGAGCCAGGGCCGCGGCAACTCCGGGCTCTTCCTGCACGGCCTGTACGAGGTGCAGGTGCTCGACGTCTACAACAACAAGACCTACGCCGACGGTCAGGCCGGCGGGCTCTATGGCATGTGGCCGCCGCTGCAGAACGCCATGAAGAAGCCCGGCCAGTGGAACACCTATGATGTGATCTTCGAGGGGCCGCTCTTCGACGCCGAGGGCAAGGTCACCCGCAAGGCTTCGGTCACGGTGATCCACAATGGCGTGGTGCTGCACCACAAGCAGGAGTTCAACGGCCCCAGCGGCCACCAGAACACGCCGAAGTATTTCAAGTACGACGGCACCGGCCCGATCCGCCTGCAAGATCACGGCGATCCGGTCCGCTTCCGCAACATCTGGATCCGTCCGCTGGGCGAATACGATCAGCCGGAGAAGTGAAACGGGGTCCGGCCTGGCCGTTTTTCGGCCGGACTGGATCCTACCGGGCCTGACCGGATCGTTTTTTTTCAGTGCAAAAGCCCGGGCCGATGCCCGGGCTTTTCCATGCCGTCATGGTCCTGTTGAGACCAACCCGAGCGACCGCGTCAGTAGAGCCAGCGACTGATTCCGGAGGCCCCGTCGAGTTCGACGCCCTGGCGCCGAAAGGCCCAGCACATGTAGCTCACGCTCACGAAGAACGAGGCCGGCACCCGGTTGGCGGCCGTGATCTTGACTCCCAGCAGGGTCGTCTTGCCACCGAAGCCCATCGGGCCGATGCCCAGCTCGTTGGCGGTCTTGAGCACGTCCTGCTCGAGGGCGTCGAGGGCGGGATCGGGATTGCGGTCGTCGAGAGGGCGAAGGAACTGGGTCTTGCTCAGCGCGTAGCCGGTGGAGCGGTCGCCCCCGATGCAAATCCCCAGGATCCCCGGACCGCACCCCTTGCCCTGGGCCTGCAGCACGGCATCGAGGATGACCTTGCGGCACCCGTCGAGATCGCGGCTGGCGTGTAGCTTCTCGAGCGGGAGCGAGTACTGCGCGCCCACGTTCTCGCACCCACCGCCCTTGAGCATCAACCGCACCTGCACCGACGGCGACCGGTGCTGGTGGAAGTGCACCGACGGGGAGCCGGGCCCGACATTGGTGCCATCATTCTTGCCCGTCACCGAGTCCACCGAGTTCTGGCGCAGGAAGCCCTTGCGGGTGGCGACCGTGACGGCCTCACGCGCGGTTTCCTCGAAGGTGATCTGGTCGAAGCCCACCGGGCAGTCCACATGGAACAGCACGCTGCCGGTGTCCTGGCAGAGCGGCTGGGACTTCCGCTTCGCCAGCTCGATGTTCTGCTCGATGATCTTGAGCGCGCTCTCGGCAATGGTGCCCTTCTTCTCCGATTCCAACGACCGGACGAGGGCCGCATTCACGTCATCGGGGATCTCGGCGGAGGTGCGGCGGATCAATTCAACCAGCGAATCAAGCAACGCGGACATGGGTCGGCACGCTACGAATCCCCCGGGAGGACGTCAACGCGCGGCGGGCCGCTGGCGCCGCCGCCCCGTAGGACCCGCGCCGTGCCGTCGCCGGCATGACCGAAATCTGCGGGTGAATTCCACGGCCGAAGCCCTAGGCTGTGGAGCGTCCGATGCGCCTCCTCGACCGCTACCTGCTCCGCGAACTCCTGCTGCCGCTGGGCGTCTGCCTTGGCGGATTCACCCTGTTCTGGATCGCGTTCGACCTCCTCGGGGAAATGTCGCGTTTCCAGGGGGCCAAGCTCGGCTGGGTCGCCGTGATGCAGTTCTACCTCTGGGGCCTGCCCGAACTCCTCAACACGACCATCCCGATCGCCCTGCTGCTCGCGCTGCTCTACACGGTGACCCACCACGCCCGTCACCATGAGCTGACGGCGATCCGGGCGGCCGGGATCAGCCTGTGGCGCACCATCGTCCCCTACCTCGCCGTGGGACTGGCGCTGTCGCTGGGGCTCTACTGGAGCGGCGAGAACCTGGCGCCCCGGGCCAAACGGCAGCAGGAGACGCTCCTGACGGGCGGCGACACCCGGGAGAACCCTGCCGAGGCCTGGCGTTCGCAGTTTCACTTCGAGAATCAGGGCCGACAGCGCTCATGGAGCATCGGCCGTTTCCGGCCGGCCTCGGGCGACATGGCCGGGATCCGCCTGCTGATGCCGCTCGGATCCGGGGCGCACCGGGAGGTCACCCTGCCCTCGGCCCTCTGGACCAACGGGGCCTGGACGTGGACCAGCGCGTCGGAGCGCCTTTGGCGCAGCGACGACGATCCCGACCCGGCCGTGCGCCAGACCCGGTTCACCCCGCTGCCCCCGCTGCCGGGAACCAACGACTGGCTGGGCTGGCCGGGACGGACGGAGACCTTCACCAACGGCGTCCTGCGGACAACCATCGCCTCCCCGGTCGCCTCCGGCGGGCTCGAGTGGTCTGCGGCGTCCTTCGATTCCCGGAGTGGACTGCTCACCGGCCTGACCTTCCGGGAACCCATCCCGGCCGGCGCCCAGCGGCAGTTTCTCGCCGACGGCGCCGCCTGGACGGGCTCCGGCTGGCGGTTCACCAATGGCAACGAATACCTCTTCCGCAACCGGCAGGACCGCGAACCCCTCTGGCTCCCCGGGGTGGAACGCCTGCAGGAACTGGACGAG